>JAIXOW010000148.1 GCA_027486615.1 Oxalobacteraceae bacterium
AATACCTGCCATAATTCGTTTGCCTGACAAATTCCTGACAAATAGTGCCGCCATGAAGTTTTTAAAACAAGCAGTTTTTAATTTGACAATAAATTCTATGGGAAGCCCATCTCTCCGCCTTAATAAGATCTTAACTACATCCATGTCCATCGCTGTCCTTAGCATGATGGTCGTTGTTGCAGCACCCTTAAGAGCAGAAACCATACAGATCATTACCATCAATGAATTGATCAACACGGTTGTAATCAACAACCCTGAGCTATTGGCTAGCAGGCAATCCTTAGATGCGGCCACTGCAGGCATCACCACTGCAAAAGCATTACCTAATCCACGATTAGAAATGCAAAGCGGTCGATATAACGAACAAAATCCCGCTGCACTCTCTGGAAGAGGAAACGGCATCGGTGTTGCGCAATTAATTGAAAACCCAGCCTTACGCAGCGCACGTGCTGAGGGCGCTTTACACAATCGTTCAAGATCCGCGCAAGTCGTCGTCATGACAGAAAATGAATTAATTGCAGAAACAAAACGTCGTGCTTATGAATACTTGCTGCGTAAAGAAGAAACCATCGCCGCTTTTGACGCACTGGGCTTACTTGAACAAATTCGCGAGCGTGTAAAAGTCAGAGTAGAAACCGGCGAAGCTGGACGATATGAATTAATTAAATCGGATGCAGAGATATACAATGCACGCCAACGCGAACAAACAGCACGCTTACAAACACAACAAGCTGCAATCTCACTGAATCGATTAGCAGCCGGACGTTTACCTAGTTCATGGGAATTAAATGCACAGCTTAGCGATAAGCTGCAAGTGCCCGATCTAGAATTACTTAAACAAACAGCACTAGTTGAAAATCCTGAAATCAGACAACTGGTTGCTGAATTAGATCGTTCACGCTCTAAAATAAATGAAGCAGAAGCCAGTCGCTGGCCAGGTGTAGAAATTCGCGTTTCGCAATTACGAGAGCCTGAAGCTAGACAAAATATGATTGGTCTCTCGGTACAACTACCGATACTTGATCAACGTGCAGGTCCACGTGCAGAAGCTATCGCTGAACGTGAGCGATCAATCGTTCGCCTAGAAGGTCGTAAAGCAGAATTACTGCAACAAATTGAACTCACATGGAAATCCGTGCAGATTGCTCGCACACGTATTGATGCACTATCTGAAGGCGTGCTACGCGATGCAGAGGCCACACTCAGAGTTGCTCAAGCAGCTTATCGATTTGGTGAGCGTGGCATTCTTGAAGTGCTAGATGCAGAACGTGTCTTACGTTCAGTGCGTAACGATTTACTGCTAGCGCGTTATCAATTACAAGCATCACTAATAGAACTCGACACACTGGCAGGACGACATGTCGCGAAATCAGAATAAGCAATACCTCTCCTCTTTCATACTCAAAAATTTATGTTCATCAGCTATGCCTAGCCTTCATAAAATGCCAAACAAAAATTTCTTTCAGAATATCGGATTGCTCCTCGTCTTACTTATTACGCTGACTGCCTGTAATAAAAAAGAGCAGCCTGCAGCCAAGCCTGCACAAAATTTAGACAAGTCAATTGTAGAAATCAAACCAGACATGGCAACGCAGTTTTTAATAGAGCGTGTTCAATTGACCGACATAGCCGTCACACAAAGAGTTTCAGGCAAAATCGAAGTCAATGAGCAGCGCACTACACGTATCGGTGCTTCTGTTACAGGTCGTGTCACACAAATCATGGCTGAGGTGGGAGATAGAGTAAAGGCTG
The DNA here is from genome assembly GCA_027486615.1 of Oxalobacteraceae bacterium. GTDB lineage: Bacteria > Pseudomonadota > Gammaproteobacteria > Burkholderiales > Burkholderiaceae_D > Pernthalerella. Next base: position 1,753 of record JAIXOW010000148.1, read on the forward strand.
GTCAACCCTTAGCAAAGTTATCCAGTCCGGAACTCACTAACGCACAATTATCATATTTGCGCGCAGTCTCTAGCACCAAGCTTGCTGAACGTTCCGTAGAACGTGCACAACAATTAGTTGCAGCTGATGTGATTGGTTTTGCCGAGTTACAAAGACGCGAAGTGGAGTTATCGGTAGCGCGTGCAGAACTACGTGCAGCATCCGATCAACTACGCTTAATTGGTCTTTCTCAAACCACCATAGAACGCTTAAGAGAAAATGGCTCATTGGCTTCTGAAGTAGCGATTACCGCCACGCAAACTGGTATTGTCGTAGAGCGTAAAATCAGTCAAGGTCAAGTAGCGCAACCAGGTGATCCATTATTTACCGTTGCTGATTTATCGAATGTTTGGGTAGTCGGTGCATTACCTGAAAAAAATGCAAACTCAGTCTACTTAAATCAACGTGTTGATGTCGAAGTTGCTGCTATTGGTAATTCGCTTTTACATGGAAAAATTGTTTTTATTAGTGATACGGTTCATCCAGACACACGCACTGTTGCTATTCGTACTGCAGTCAATAATCCTAAGTTTGAACTCAAACCACAAATGCTTGCATCACTGGTTTTAAAGGGACAAACAGTACGTCAGCTAGCTGTGCCCGCAAGTGCCGTAGTACGTGAAAATGGTCGTGAATATGTCTTTGTGCAATTAGACAAACTCCGCTTCCGATTAACCGAAGTACGATTAGATACTGCGGTCGGTGATTATCGCCCTGTCATTAAAGGTTTAGATGAAGCCACTCCGATTGTTGTTGATGGCACCTTTCATTTAAATAGTCAGCGTAAGCGCGCCGAATTGGAGTAACAGTATGCTGACAAAATTAATAGGTGAATCGCTCACACAGCGATTGCTGATGGTGGTATTGGCATTTGCATTAATAGGCTTTGGCCTGCGTGCAACGAGCAAACTCTCAGTAGATGCCTTTCCTGATGTAACTAATGTTCAGGTACAAATCGCGACCGAAGCACCTGGTCGCTCACCAGAAGAAGTTGAACGTTTTGTAACCGTTCCACTAGAAATCAGCATGACAGGATTGCCTGGCTTGACTGATATGCGCTCTCTTAACCGTAATGGTCTCTCCATCATTACCTTAGTTTTTACCGACAGCACAGACGTTTATTTTGCACGTCAATTGGTCATGGAAAGACTGATTGAAGTCAATACAAGACTCCCTAATGGTATTTCGCCAGTCTTAGGTCCCGTCTCTACCGGCTTAGGAGAAGTTTATCAATACACATTAGAACGACCTGATGATGGTACCCGTGTATTAACTGAAGCAGAACTCATGGAACGCAGAGCTATTCAAGATTGGGTAGTACGTCCTCTTTTGCGTTCGATTCCAGGCATTGCCGAAATTAATTCACAAGGTGGCTTTGAACGCCAATACCAAGTCAATGTGAATCCAGATCGACTGCGTCATTATCACTTGTCCTTGCGCGAATTAGAGAATGCCATTTCAAGTAACAATGCCAACTCAGGCGGAGGCATCCTACCCCAAGGTGAAGAACAATACTTGATCCGTGGGGTGGGTTTAACTCGCACTGTTGAAGATATCGCCGGCATCGTCTTGAAAGAAGAAAATGGCACACCTGTTTATGTCAGAGATGTCGCTGAAGTCAAAGTAGGTCCAGCTATCCGTTATGGCGCATTGATAAAAAATGGCGACACGGAAGCTGTCGGCGGCATCGTCATGATGCTACGCGCAGGCAATGCAAAAGAAATCGTAACGCGTATTAAAGGTCGCGTGAACGAAATCAATGCAAAAAACATGCTGCCAGGTGGATTAAAAATTGTCCCCTTCTACGACCGTACTGAATTAGTTGATGCTTCACTCTGGATGGTTGGAAAAGTTTTGATTGAAGGTGTGATTCTGGTCGTAATTGTGTTGTTGATTTTCTTAGGAGACATTCGCTCAAGTCTTGTGGTGGTAGCGACCTTAGTCATCACACCACTCGTTACCTTCATGGCCATGAATCGTCTAGGTATCTCTGCCAACCTCATGTCATTGGGAGGATTAGCGATTGCGATTGGACTCATGGTCGATGGCACTGTGGTGGTAGTAGAAAATGTATTCCACAAACTAGGCGCTGCTCAATTAAGCATGCGTGAACGATTAAAGGTTGTGTTAGATGCCACCATTGAAGTAGCCAAACCTACTATCTACGGTATCTCCATTATCATTCTTGTTTTCTTACCTCTCATGACCCTAACCGGCATGGAAGGAAAAATGTTTGCTCCTTTAGCGCTGACAATTGCCATTGCTTTGGCAGTGTCATTATTTATTTCTTTATTCTTATCTCCAGCATTGTGTTTTTATATTTTAAAAGGTGGCTCTGATCACGACACCAAACCCATCGCTTGGATGAAAAAGTATTATCTCAAGTTATTACAAGCAGCTTTATCGTCACAGAAAAAAACGATCGTTGCAGCAATTGTCGCCTTATTGATTTCTTTTATGCTGGTACCGTTTTTAGGTAAGAGTTTTATACCGACTATGAACGAAGGTTCTATCGTGCCGCAAATCATACGTGCGCCTAGTATTTCAATCGAAGAATCCGTACAGATTGACACTAAAGCTTTGCAATTAATCAAACCAATTCCAGGTATTCGATTATCTGTATCAAAACTGGGACGTGGTGAATCGCCGGCTGACCCATCCGGTCCAAATGAGTCTGATCCTATTGTTAGTATCGATCCAGATTCCGGTCGTACACAAGCGCAAATAGAAAAAGATATTCGCGCTGCACTATCAGTTTTACCTGGTGTGCAAGTCGTGATGAATCAACCAATCGCTCAGCGTGTGGATGAAATGCTAACTGGCGTACGTTCACAGCTAGCAATTAAAATTTTCGGCGATGATTTAGCAGAGCTAAAACTCATTTCTGAGCAAGTTGCAAACATCGTTAAAACCGTTCCAGGTGCAAAAGATATACGTATTGATCGTCTATCCGGACAACAGACTCTCACCATAGATATTGATAGATCTGCGATTGCACGTTACGGGATTAATGTCGCAGACATTCATGACATCATTGAAACGGCCATAGGTGGTAGTGAAGTGAGTCAACTATATGAAGGTGAACGTCGATTTGCGATTCAAATTCGTTATCCAGAAAATTATCGTAACTCTGTACAAGCGATTAAAAAAACTTTATTACGGACACCTAATAACGCACTCATTCCTCTAGAAACCGTCGCAAACATTCAATTAGTTGACAGCCCTCCTACGGTTAATCGTGAGTCAGGCAGACGGCGCGTAGTGGTAGGCTCTAACGTAGCTGATCGCGATTTAGGAGGCTTCGTCGCTGAAGTACAGCAACGGGTTGAAAAAGAAATCAAACTCCCAGAAGGCTATTATTTTTCTTGGGGTGGACAGTTTGAAAATATGGAACGTGCGATGGGAACACTGATGATCATCATTCCATTGACGATTGCTGCCATCTTCTTCTTGTTGTTTATGATGTTTAATTCACTCAAACTTGCCTCACTCATCATCTTAGTTTTACCATTCGCTTCAATTGGTGGCGTGTTTGGCTTGGCTATCACCGGTGAATACTTATCTGTGCCTGCCTCAGTCGGCTTTATTGCACTGTGGGGTATCGCTGTATTAAATGGTATCGTGCTCGTTTCTTACATACGTCGACTGCGCGAAGAAGGTGTAGCCGTTCGTGATGCCGTCTATGAGGGATGTATACAACGTTTCCGTCCCGTGATGATGACAGCAACTGTGGCACTCTTAGGTTTGGTACCATTCTTATTCGCGACTGGTCCTGGCTCAGAAGTACAACGTCCCCTAGCGGTGGTTGTGATTGGCGGTTTAATCAGCTCTACGCTGTTAACATTAGTCGTATTACCTGTCTTGTATCGTTGGTTCGACCCACCAGTTATTGTAGAAAACCAAGATTAAATTTAGGATTTTGATTGCAAGCTGAATCTAGACAACTGTCAAAGCAACCCCCTCAGCGCGCTAACAACAAACAAAGCGCGCTGACCTATGTAATATTAAATCCTCATGCACGCGGTGGCCGCAATGCCAAACTAGCTACACAACTGCAAAAAATTCTCTCGCAGTGCGGTCTCGATGATGCGTTAATCAACACCGATTCACCGCAAGCAGCATTAGAAATGATTCATGCCCTGCCATCGGGTAGTCGTATTCTGGTGGCGGGTGGCGACGGTACTATCCAACATCTCTTGCCTGCACTCATAGCAGGCGGACATACCTTAGGTGTACTGCCATTGGGAAGCGGTAATGACAATGCAAGAACACTAGGCACCTATGGCTTAGCACTTGACACTGCAATCCAACAAACCTTATCTCATCCTGCCAGTCCTATTGATGTCGGTGAAATTCATTTTATTGATTCATCCACCGGCATCCCACATGAAAATCTTTTTCTTTCTAGCTTAAGTGCAGGATTTGATGCATCGATCAGTTTACGTGCACGCCAAGGACCAGCTTGGTTATTTGGTATGCCACGCTATCTATGGGCGACCTTAGGCGAATTACGCGCTTTACGTCATTGGCCCATCCATGTCACTGCCGATGAAAAAGTGATACATACCGGCCCTGCCTTATTTGCCTCCTGCCTCAATACACCAAGTTTTGGAGGAGGCATGCCCGCCGTGCCAAATGCCAAAAACAATGACGGTGCACTCAACTTATTAATGGCTGGGGACATACACATGGCAGATGTATTGCAACTACTACCTAGACTCTTGATAGGCAAACACTTAGGGCGTCCCAAAGTGCATACCCTAGCCTTTAGTAATCTGAAAATTCAATCTCAGACACCGATACCCATCGCAGCAGATGGCGAATATCTAGGATTAGCAAATGAATTAAAAATTTATACGCGTAGCCAATCCTTAGCTGCGATTTGTCTCTAACATCAGCTATGATTCAATAAAAACCACATAAGCGAGCCGGTGGCGAAAGACCACGCACTCAAGCAAAGATGATTAAACTAAAATTACTAGGTTGTAATGGTGGCATAGGTGGAACAAGACGCACCACTTGCTATGCACTGGATGAATCTGTATTGATTGACGCAGGTACAGGATTAACTAGCCTCAGCCTAGAAGAAATGGCGCGTATTGATCATGTCGTGCTCACCCATGCGCATTTTGATCACATCGCAAGTCTGCCTTTGTTAATGGATTCTGTCATCGGTATGCGTACCGGCCCTATCAATGTATGGGGACCACAACGCGTGATTGAAATCGTCGCTAATCATGTATTCAATAACCAAATCTGGCCTGATTTCACGAGCATACCTAGCATCGCCCATCCATTTGCGAAACTCAATGCCATACCTGAAAATCAAACTTTTGATATTGGTGGTTTTAAGCTCAGCACCTTAGCAGCCAATCACGGCATACCAGCATGCGGCTATCGTGTTGAAAAAGCAGGAGCCGTATTAGCATTCTCTGGTGACACAGCAGACTGCCCAGATTTTTGGGAAGCCATACACAACGATGATGAACTCGCTGGCGTCATCGTTGAATGCTCCTATTCACGCAAAATGCATGAAATGGCACTCATGTCCATGCACATGGATGTGGATATGGTCATCAAAGAATTTTCACAACTCCGCTCAAATGTAGCCGGCATCATCGTACATCGCAAACCCGGCTTAGAAGATGAAATAGAAAGCGAACTACGTGCCGCATTACCTGATCGCGATGTAAGATTTCCTATCAGTGGGCAGGAATATCTTTTTCAAACAAAGTAAGATATAAAGAAGCCACATCACCAAAAGAATTGTAGGGCGCAATGTATTGCGCCGCATGGATAGCATCACAATAACGATCACATGATTTCGTAGGGATGATTAGGTAGCGTAATCATCCGATCATTTAAATCAACCAACCGTTTTTTGCGTACGATTACGCTGCGCTAATCGTACCTACCACACCTACATAAGCTAGTGATTTTTCTAGTGTACCGATGACTAAGACTTACGAAAAATAAGCAAAGCGCTCGATAGCAAGGCGGAGGCGCGCAGGCAGTACGTTAGTACGGCTAGCGACTTCAACGCAGATAGCGATATTTTCTCGTAAGTCGATTAGTTAGAGTTTCATAGCATTGTGCATATACAACTGCAACAACAATGCTTCTAACACTGCGGTGGCGATGCCTTGTTCTTTGGCGAGCATGTCTCGCAATCCTTGTGCGGTGATTTCTAAACAGTTGGTGTCTCCGACTGCTTGTGCTGCTGCGCTGCGTACGCCTCCAGAGATTAACGATTGCTCACCAAAGGAAGCACCTGCTGACAATAAGGCGAGTTGTACGTTGCGGGTACGGTCTATGATTTTTACTTGTCCAGTTTGAATGACGTAAAATTTTTCAGCGGAGTCACCGGCTTCAAATAGTATGTCACCATCATGGTAGGTGACTGGATTAAATCCACTACTCATAGCAAACTCTCAGGCGCAGTAGATAAACTAAGTATACGCATGACAGTGAAACGGCAAATGCCTTTCAGACCCGAATTAAGTCTTCTCACCTCACGTAAGGCTCGTTCTATTGGTATGACTTTGGTGGTAACGAGAGTGGTAGCGACTGCATCCCAATCATAGACTTTGTCACATAAGCCTTCGGCTAATCCAAATACGCTGCCAGGTCCAAAAAAATGTTCACCATTTTTATCTGTGACGACGACTTCACCAGAAATAATCACTTGCGCAAGAACAGGATGCTCACCTTTTTCGGCGACTTTCTGTCCCGGTGAAAAAATACCAGCGTTTAGTTGTTCATTACCCCAGAGTTTAAAAAACAAACGTTCTGAACTAGAAAATTCATGATGATCATAAGCGTCATGTGCAGATTTTGATTTAGGATCAACAATGCCTAGCGCTTTAAAACGCTCAACATTGATACTAAATCGATGGGATGAATTTTCTTGGCTCATAAGGTCAGTAACCATGCGGAAGTGATTTTTTACTGCGTATCTCATCACAGTAAATTAATTTTTTTAATTATAGAACGTATAAAGAAAGAAATAGCTTAAAAATTCGTCACAATCTGCTTTTCAAAATAACAATTATGCAGCCATATTTGCTGGTGACTGCAACGCAAAAGAAGATGCTGATGCCCCCTTCCAGTAACTGCGGAAAGGCTCAGGTAGTTGAGCAATATTATCTTCCTTGATTAACACACCGTGCGCTAAGGTAGGCAAGGAAGTCGCTAATGGCAAAGCCATCCCTTCTGCATTGCGCACCATAATATGGTCGGGTGTAATTTCTTTTGGATGACGCATACCAGCTGCACCCACAATCTCAGATAAAGCTTCTACCGTCTCATGATGAAAGTTACGTACACGTGTTGCTTTATCAGGTACCACTAAGGCACGCTGACGTAGAGGATCTTGTGTTGCAACGCCAGTAGGACAATGATCTGTATGACAGCTACGTGACTGTATACAACCCAATGCAAACATAAATCCACGTGCTGAGTTACACCAGTTCGCACCTAATGCCATCGCACGAGCAATATCAAAACCTGAAATGATTTTGCCTGAAGCGCCTATGGAAATATGATCGCGCTTACCTAAGCCGACTAAAGTGTTATGCACTAAGCGCAGCCCTTCTCGCAGTGGCATACCAACATGATCGGAAAATTCAACTGGTGCTGCACCCGTTCCACCTTCTTTACCATCAACCACAATAAAGTCGGGATAGACATCTGCTGCAACCATCGCTTTAGCGATACCAAACCATTCCCAAGGATGACCGATACATAATTTAAAGCCTACTGGCTTACCTTCAGAGAGCAAACGTAAACGCGCAATAAAACTAATTAATTCTGCTGGTGTAGAAAATGCAGAATGAGCGGCTGGCGACACACAATCTTGTCCCATCGTCACACCACGTGCTACTGCAATCTCAGGACTGACTTTCGCAGCAGGTAGCACACCACCATGTCCTGGCTTTGCACCTTGCGACAGTTTAATCTCTATCATCTTCACTTGAGGTGAAGCCGCTTGTACTGCAAATTTATCCGCATCGAAATGCCCATCTTGCGTACGGCAACCAAAATAACCAGAACCGATTTCCCAAATCAAATCACCGCCATGTTCACGGTGATAAGTTGAGATAGAACCCTCACCTGTGTCATGCGCAAAATTACCCATTTTTGCACCACGATTCAAAGCACGAATTGCATTCGCTGACAGCGAACCAAAACTCATCGCAGAGATATTAAAGATGGATGCGTTATAGGGTTGCTTACATTGTGGACCACCTATGTTGATCCTAAAGTTTTTTGGTAAAGCTTGAACAGGAGCAGCAGAATGTCCTACCCATTCACTATCTTTCGCATACACAGAAACAATCGTACCAAAACCTTTTTTATCATTTTGTCGTTTTGCTCTTGAATACGCCATGCCACGTTGATTACGTGAAAACGGTATCTTTTCTTCATCACTCTCAAGAAAATATTGTCGAATTTCTGGTCGTATATATTCCAACATAAAACGTATATGTCCCGTCACAGGATAATTACGTAAGATAGCGTGATGGGTCTGCAACACATCACGCACACCCAACAAAAATAAAGCAAGAAAAATCACAGACAGCGCTGGCAAAACAAACCAACACAACACAGCACCAACCAATGTAAGTAGCCAAGGTAGATAACGTGAAAAAATCATCATAGTTCTCCTACTTTATTCGCAGTGTTAAAAAATTAGTTAAAATCCACACTCACTGCTGGATCACCTGGTAAGCCTATGTATTTCACTTGTACGCGCATACCAGTCTTGGTGGGTTGCGGTGGTATAAAACCACCTAAGCTGAGTAGATCGCCGCGCTTTAATGTAATTCCATTTTTTTTCAAATCTTGTGCTAACCACATGGCTGCATTAACGGGGTTATCCATCAATGCACTTCCCTTAGCACGCCCTAGCTCTTTGCCAGAATTTTCATCCGTCATCACCACCGTCATGTTTGCAAGTGCATCTAAAAAAGCCTGACTCTTCACAACAGGAATTTCCTGACCTAACACACCACCACGAAAGGCAACATTGGTAGCCACCATGGCATTACCTGAAAACGTACCCTCTAACATTAAATCTGGTAACTCAATAAAGGGGACCAAAAATTCTATGTGCGCGAGTGCTTCTAACGGCGTCTTCGCATCTGCCAGACCAGCATCTTTAGCAACCACAATGAAGTCAGCTTCATATAAAGGACGTGCTCCAAATTCAGCTGGCACCACCGCTAAAATATCAATCATGTCGCGGTCATACATATAACCCCAACGCGGACCATCCACATTAAATCGCTGTTGTAATGCCACGCTAGTAAAACCTGCTTTATAACCGACTGGATCTCCCAACACCTTACGCAATTTGCTAGATAACTTTTTCTTTGCACACTCTGCATCGACTGCACTAATGTCATTGCCAAAACCTTTACTGATACGCCTAGCAGCAAAATCAGCGACATAGGCATCGATAGCAGCATCAGTAGGACAAGCTGCCCACGTAGCTACACTCAACGAGACACCAAGAAAAAAAACTAAACGTTTAATAAATTTGTGAATCGTAAATAAATGAATGGGCATAATTATTAGTTTTAAAAAAAATTAAAAAGGGTTGAAATATTTAACCAAGATATCTAACCAAGAATAGCACGGCAAAACATAAAGTTTGTGATGTAACTACTAACGAATAGAGTAACAATGAATGAATCTCGCTACCCAAGCTTTTGATTAACAGTAAGCGAGAACTTAACTATCCCACTAACAAATTAAATGATGATCACGCTAATTTAAAAAACATCATTGTCATTTAAATTGCATTAACTAATAGTTAATAAAATATTGTTTTCAAAACAATAAACAAAACACACTCATGTTTATTTTTTAATAAGCTAGATAGCAAAAAAAATAATCATCAAATTGTTAATTTTTTAGTATTAATTTTCGTCATTTTATTTGATGCAATAAATGAAACAGTTTATTTAAGGCAATTTATTGATTGTCAATCAACTGTGCATTCAAGTATTCTTGCGCTTGGGCAAAATAAACCTACAAGGGGGGAGCATGAAAAAAAATGTTCGCTTCGGTGATTATGTACAGGCCGTAACAGTCGATTCTGACTCGGTCAGTTACTCAAAATTAATACCGAAGCCAAAACTGGACAAAGCTGGACGTGAAATTCCACAAAAACCAGAAAAAATGAAACTCAATGGATCAGATATTTACAATCTGCTCCAACCATACGTCAGCGTCCGCTTCATGGAGCAGTTTTCCGCCGTTGTCCCGCTTGCACTGTATCTAGCTTTATTTCAGATTA
>JAIXOW010000066.1 GCA_027486615.1 Oxalobacteraceae bacterium
ATAATTGAGGGATATTATACTAAATATCCGAATCCAACAATCTCCTTTTACTATTACATTACAATTTCCAATCTTTCTCTTTCTTGCCTTACATTCAAAGAATTTTCCTTCGCCTTTGCCATCACCATCGCTAACGTTTATGTTAACTTATTCTTATTTCACCTCTGATAAGGATAAGATCCTGAGGTGTTAATAATTGATGATATTATACTGAATATCCAAATCCTACTCCCACAATCTCTTTTTCCATTTTAAGGAAAGTTATTTTATTTTCTTTATCATATTCGCTTTTACTTCCGCTTCCATTTTTTTTAGTGTTCATTGATTGAACAATTTTATAATCTTTCTCACACTCAAAGAATTTTCCTTCACCATCGTTAACGTTTATGTTAACTTATAATACGACAATCTCTTGGATGTTACATATTTTATCTTTTAGAGCTTGCTTTTGCTCGCACCAAACACACATTATCGTATGATAATAGAAGTGTGAGTGTGATTAGCGACGCAATTGCAATACCCTAATTTTACCTCACTTCATTTGACTACGCCAAAAACAACACCAAAGACCGAGCGCTCGAGAGCTCTCATACTCATTCTCAATATCTAGCTCTAGCTTTAGCTTTCTTAACGGTTAGCCTGTGTAAGATCAGAAAAGCGTGAGCATGTGACCGCCAAGAGAGCGCTATTTTTCATTTACCATGAGGATTGTTGGAATATGAAGGTGTGGAAAGTAAAAATAGAATGATTTAAATTTCTTTTTCCTGCTGTCCATCTTTCTTTGTTTAAGATGATGATGTTTCGATTCATGCCAGGTTTCACGCATACACATTATTAAAGTAAGAGTAATAGTAAAATTAAAAGAAAAAGTAAGTAAAGGTAAAGGTAGATCTCATCGATAATCAAATATTGGTTAGAAAAACATTACTAAGTTTTGTGTATTCGCATTTTAAAATTAAAAAAGTAAAAAAAGAAGAATAAGCAATTAAACAAACTACACACACATCCAAAACCCAAAGAAGTTCTCAAAGACAAGTTTGAATATACTTATTTAGATTTCGTCGATATTGGTTAGAAAATATTACTAGGTTTTAAGTATTGGTATTTTAAAAATAGAAAAGAAGCAATTAAAATATTGCATATGAAAATGAAAATAAAAATTCTACCGTTTAACAGAAGAGATTATTTCACACTGAATAATTTAAGAAAATAGTTTGCCAGAGCCGGTTTTTATTGTAGAAATTTTCTGATGTAAAAAAATCACTTTACCCTGCCGAGATTCGAACTCAGATCTCTCGCTCCACAGGCGAGTGTGTTAACCTTTACACTACAGGATAGACTACAGTCAATGGTTGTAAGATGTGATTATATTGAATTAATCCCCAGAAATTTTTTATCATTCTCAAATAATTTATTCAATAGGTGACGCTTAAGATATTCAATAAAACAGTGTAAATAATTATATAACTATTTTCTTCAATATAAACACAAAAAGCTTTAACTTAAAAAAATCTTTATCAAAAATAACCAACGCAAATAAAAATAAATCTTAAGATATTTAAAAGCGTTTTTTCTAACTACATTCTAATGTCAACACGGCAACCTTTAAACTCACACACACAATGAAATATTATTACATAGAACCCATATTCAAGATATTCAAGATACAAAAGACAAGACAAGAACTAGAAAATAACGTCTGAAGTTATTCCTGCTGTAGAAATTCTCTAATGAAATCAGTATTAATAAATAAAACCAATACCTAATAGACCTAGAAGTGAAAAACAGAAAAAATCCTAATTCTTGACTTGAAAGTGGGTGTAGGTTAGGTAATTGGAAAACGTTAAATGCTAGATATAGATAAAACTAAAAACTGATACTGACGTTAAAGTTAAAGTTGATACAAATATTTTTACAGCATGAGCAGGAATAACTTCAGATGTTATTTCTAGTTTCTTGTCTTTTGTATTTTGAATATCTTGAATATAAGTTATATGTAGTATAGGAAAAATAGTTTGAAAATGAAAAGATCTTTAGTTTTTTAGTTTTTGTCTGAAGAAGACCAAGACTAAATTAGAATCAATATCAAGATCAAGTTCCTTTTCCTTGACCTTAACCTTAATAGTGTGTTACTGTTACTTCAATTCGGATTTCAAACAAAAAACAGATACAGATTGATGTTATCATGAAAACACTGTCTTCTTTCCATTTTTCTTAGTGTAGCAATCATCACTATCACTATCGATCTTATGGAAATCAGTATCAGTTACTTACCAAACAGGTTTCTAATGAAATTTTAACATAAATTTTTGAAGATGAAACGCGAAAACGAACGTTAAACTTAACTTATTGTTATCAACATCAACTACAGAGAAAATTCGGAAAAAGAGATTTTCTTGTCTGGAACTTCACTTCTAATGTGAGGAGCGTACTCATTTTGAGAGCTCTCTGTTTGATAAAGGTCTAATGAAAAATGACTTTATGAAAGCATCAACACAGGTGCCGGTTGCTGTTGTAGTCTGCGTCTGCGAGTGCGAGGAGTAGAATAGGTCTAGGAATGTACGACCAAGACCACGCCCTGTCCTATGTCTTTAACAAGCCGGCACCTAGACTGAGACTGAGCGTTCGTAAAAATGATACACATATCTTATTCTGAGTGAAGGAAGGTGAAGGAGAAGTTTGGGTCAAGAAAAATCTTCCACACCAAAGACCAGACAAGTTCATGGAGGGTGTGTAAAATCCTGAAAAGAAAGCTTGAGCTGTAGTTAGTGTTGGCTCGCGTGCTAAAATTTTTCTTCTTCATCAAAAGTGAAAGGGTTGTAAAACTCCACCTCCCTTTATCTTGCGATGAGAAAATCAATAAGCATAAGGATTTTCTTTGAAAAAATTAAGAATAAGAATAAGTAGAAAGATTCTCTTGAAAAAACCAAGTAAAATTTTTTCTCACTAAGTTTTCGGATGAATAACCGAACCCGAAATCGTTGTTATAATAATAGCACCTGACATCTTTGAAGAATTGTAAGAACCGCAAAAGCAATTGCACAATATTTAAATTTTGAAGATTTTTTACTTTTTCACTTTTACGTCTGTTCTTTTCGCTTCTAGGTTAAAATTTTGCTCTGCAAAATGTAGGAATGTGAATGTCATGGACAAGAACAACTGTCTGATTTCTTACCGTAAAGATAAGATTTGTCTTTTGATTTTGATTTATTTTTTTCATTGTTGAAGTTGAAAATTTTTTTAATCACATTTGTGAAGTGTAACTACTAGTACTAGGTTTAGGTTAGATTTAGGTTCCTCTTCCTCTTCATTTTCACAAAGTATTTTTTTCAATAGGTGATGCTAAAATAAGTTAAATTACCTATCTGCATGATTAAATTACTTTTTCATAAAAGAATTTAAAAACATTATTAAAAACCATTTTTTATCTTTATTACAAATACAAAAAATAATCACTAGGAAAAATGATTTTGATATGTTTTGTATTTGTCAAGTCTTAGAATTTTTAACTGATTGTTAAAATTAAAAATTCTAACGCTAACGCTAACTTCATATTTATAGATACGTATTCAGACCTAAAAGTGAAAATTTTCAGGGGTGAAACTGGAAAATTTTTCACTAAGTCTAAGTCTAAGTCTAAGTTTTCGCGTTCGCGTAGACCCTAAAAAGCGAGAATCATGTCAAGTCTTAGAATTTTTAACTGATTGTTAAAATTAAAAATGCTAACGCTAACGCTAACTTCATATTTATATAGA
>JAIXOW010000328.1 GCA_027486615.1 Oxalobacteraceae bacterium
ACGTCTAGTGCTTCTAGTTGTTGTTGTGGACTAAGATGTGTTAGATCAAAGAGTTTATGCCAATCTTTTTCAGGGACTTTTTTGGTGGATTTTAGCTCTAGTGTTGTTAGTGCTGCCTTTTCCTCAATGATTTTTGTCATTGATGGATGGTGATATCCATGTCTCATGTATTCTAGAAAGGCCATTTCTTTCTCTTCTTCTGTCATCCCTTCATCGTCTTCGATGAATATGGGTCTATTTTTTGGTAGTTTTTTGTTGTGTGAAGTACTGTAATCTGTTAGATTTGTTGCCATTGTATTAAATACATTTATTTCTGCTTCAGCATACTGGTATTCTACATCTAGAGGCATTTCTGTTACTTGCATTCTGTGGCATTCTACCATTGAACTCCCTAGTGTTATTTGTGCTATTTCTATGTTAGCTGGGATATAGTATTCTTCTGGTGTGTCGTTGAATACTGTAATATCGATGTTACTGGGGTTTATAAGAGGGTAAATTGCTGCAATTGTTTTTACTCTAGGTTGGCAAATCTGTGTAACTTCAAATGTACTTTCTCCTTTTGTTTGTAAAGGAATGCCGTTGTTTGGCTTTTGTGTTACATGGCAGGTAATTGTTACTGGACTGTAAGGTGGTATTACTACTGCTCTGTTGTTGCTAATAGTAACTGGTGCTTCCTTAACTGATAGTAGTGGAACTTTACATAGCTTTTTGTTTCTTAGGTTTGTTCTGATTGAATCTAGATAACATTCATGGTCATATGTCAAATATATGTGCTCATTTGTTTCGAATGCTTTTGCTTCTGATCCTGTGAAATCTCTACCCAAAAAGAAATCTTGTGCTAGTCCTTCATGTACTATTACATTCAGAAAATAGGATTTGGTGCAATCGTTTTCACCTTGAAAGTGTATGTTAATGTCTGTAACTCCTTTAATTCTTTGTACCTCTTTTGACGCCAATCTAACCGCTTGATATCTAGGATCTTGGTAGATCTCTGCTACTCCTAGTGGTATCAATCTTTTGTAGAGTTCGTAGCTCATGATAGTCTTTGAACATCCACTATCATGTAGAGCTGTTATGGGTACAGTGTTGTAAGTTTCAATACTACTTTCTATTGGTCCTATGTGCATGTTTATGTGCACTGTTCCTGCTCTTGCATTGTAATCTGAGATGCATACTATTTCTGATTTAGATAGTCTACCCCCTGAAGTAGATCTTATGTCTATTCTGTTGAGTGAACTGTTTGTGTTCAGCTCATTTAAGTATGTTTCTCTAGCTTGAATTGATTGTTTTTCTAATGGAATTGCGAGTATAGGATTTGTTACTATATTCTCGTTTCTGATGTTTATCCGATTTTCAGGCTCTAGTTCCATTTCTAGCTCCTGCACTATTTCTGTGCTCTTTAACAGGGATTGAGCACGAATTAGTTTTTTATATGGATAGGCATGCCAGATTTAGGACATTCTTGCCCCAACATGTGAAGCGAAGAGCATGTGCAATTATAGTAAGCTTGATTCTTGAAGATGATTTTACCATCCTCTTTTTCAATGTTTACCTTAGCTTCAGCTGTTCGGGTGTTAGAATTTGATCTCTGACCTTTGTCCTTCGAGTACGACCTCTGACCTTTGTCCTTGGAGTACGACCTTTGTCCTTTGTCTCCAGATTGAGATCGATACCTCTCGTTCGAGGTAGTTCTCTGTGGCCTATCTTTCGAATAAGATCGGGCCTGTCCACTTTGTTGCGAGGTTTGGTTGTTGGATTTTTTATATCCTGACCTCCCTCGATCCTGCTTGTCCGCGCGATGGTTGTTGTTCACACTTTTAGTTTGTACACTTTCAACTTCAGTCATTTCTGTGTCTGTGTCACCATACCCACTTTTTGTTGATCTGTATGATGAAGCTGATGCACTTCTTTGCGGTTTTTTGATTTGGTGCAGAATTGCGTCTTTCATTTTTGCTTTAGGTTGGCTCCCTTTGATGAAAGATGCTGCGACTTGTGTGGTGGCTTGGCCTATGATGTTTGCAAGATGTTTGGTGTGCTCTTGCAAGTTTTTGTTTTGCCTCATGGCTTTTTGCCTCAGTTGTAGATCATTGGCCCATTGAGCTGGTTCACCTGATGCTTCACAATACACTATAGTGAAATCTTCAGTTGGCACTTCACTGTGGCTTGTTTCGAAGTCATTCACTAGTTCAATGAGTTCTTTCATGTCAAATTGTCCACCTACTTTCTTGATTTTTGCTTCTTCGTAGTCGATGAATTGACGTGTTTTGATGGTGATGATCTGCTTGAGAACTGATTTGCACATCTTGTATTTGATGTCTGGCCATGAAATTGGATTTGACAAACATCTAATCTTGTCAACCAGGCATGAGAATCTTCTCATTGCTGTTCGGATAGGTTCCTTGGCCTTCCTTGTGAAGTTGTCCACTTCCTTCTGGTCTTCTTCGATTGTGTTTCTTGGAGCGTAGAGGTCTGCGAATGTATCCAACATGTGTTTAAGTGGGTAGCCTTGTCTTGCCATTTCTTGGTAGGTGTCTTGGGCTGCTCCTTGTAGCACTGTTGATAGTACTTGCTTGTATTCCTCTTCATTGAAGTATTCGAGTCGTCCAAATTGCAATATGGCTTGCCATGTGTATGAGAACTTTCCATGTTCATTGTCTGGGTCGAATTTTGGTACGTTGTTGATGATGTTTTTCATGCTGAGTGTGCCAAATTGTCTTCTGTACCCATCTGGTTGTTCTTTGAATTCTGGCATTTCCAATGTTGGTTGGTACCTTTCTGCAATTTTCTCTACTCTTGCTAGTTCTTGTTTGTGACCTAGGTAGAGTTGTTTGAGTCTTTGATACTTCTCTTCCTCCAATTTGATGTCTCTGTCAAATTGACCTGAGCCGTTGCTCATCTCCAAAAGTTTGATTTTGGTGATGATGTCTGCCAGTTTTTCTTTCTCGTTGTCGATTGCTTCCTTGTGGTCTCTGACAACTCTTTTTGCTGGTGTGAGGAACTGCAGTTTGGTTTCTTGTGGAGGAGCATAGTATGTTTCTGTGCTTTTTTCCGTGACCAGATCTGTGAGATGTAGATCTCTTTCCAGTTCGTTTGCCAGTAGTGTCATGGTGCCTGCTGTGGAAGACAATATTCTGTCTCTGTTGAGAAAACCTCTGGTGTACTCCAAATGTTGGAGTTGCTCGTTTGGCTCAGTTTTTTCTGTTGGTCTTGCTCTTGTGATGACGATGTTTGGTTCTAGAGGTTGATTCCCATCCGCGCGTTCAATGTTGCTCCGGGTATTTCTGGTTTCCTCTAGCTGTGACATCGCTTGAGCAAGCCTTTCTTCCAGCTCCTTCTTTTCTTTGAGGGCTGTTTGGGCTTGAAGCTTTAGTGCTTCAATTTGTTCAGGTGGTACCTTGGTTTCTGGGTTGTTTTCTTCCTCATTGGAGCTGTCTAGGTCCGATTCATCAGTTGTGGTGATGTGGAACTCCGAAGTTTCTCTCCAGTTTGGTCTCCATCCTGCTTCTTGATTTCTGACCCTTGTGCTGGTCCAGTTTTCTTGTCTGGCAGCTGTAGGTCTGTGTTGCGTTTGGAAAGGCTTCATTCTTACCTAAAGGTTTTTGCTTTCTTTTGACTCTTACCTTGGTCAAATTCGAAAGTCAGGAGAAATAGATGGTTGGTTATTTAACTCTTTCTCTATCTATTTCTATTGTTTGGGACAGCTATTTATGTGTCCTCTTTGTCTTGTAGATCAAGTTAACTGTTGACTAAAGTTTTAAGTCGGCTTTGAAACTCAACTCGGTCTGGAGTAAGATTATTATGCTTCGCCCTTTTTGTGTGGTCTCTGTTGACAGTTCTTCGTCAATTCAACGCGGTCTGGTTTGAAGCTTTTTACTTTGCTCTTTTTGTGTGGTCTCCTTATCAAAGCTTTTGTTAGACTTAAAACTGTTAACCGTTCTTTACCAATTCAACTCGGTCTGTCTGAGATGCCTTTTCACAGGTTGTTCGCCTCGTAAAAGCTTTACCGTCAACCAGAATTAAATTCTGTCAGGCGCTCAAAAGATTTAACACGGTCTGGTTCAAGGTATTTAGACTTCGCACTTTTTGTGTGGTCTCTGCTCAAAGTCAATGCTTTAAGTTTCAACTCGGTCTGGATTGAAGTACCTCTTACTTTTTGTGTGGTCTCCTCTTAAGAGCTTTCTTTGGTACGATTTGACTGTTTTAGTTCAAATTTATCTCAGCTTTTTGTGTGGTCTAGCTGGTTCAGAACTCAGTTACTTTGATGGTCAAGATGCAATCAGTGTCTTGTAACTACCTATCTTCCGCGCGAACCTTTTAGTGGTCCGTTGTTTGCTTTTCTTACAGGAAAAATGCGGTTTTGTAAAAGTATGTACACTGATTGTGCTCTCAAAAAAATTTCAGTCTGTTTTTGCCGTTTATTTGCACTTTCTTTTTCAGTTACTTTCTGTGAAAGTGATTACAAATAAACTCTGGTTCAGCCTCTCTACGCGATCGTAAATTGCTAGATTTTACTTGTTAACTTACAGTCTATTAAGCCTAAAATTGGAAATATTGTAAGTCCAATTTTGGTTACTGTAGTCCGTAAGCGGCCCTTTTTGGACAATAATACAATTATTGTTCAACTTGCCTGTAAAGATCTGCGTCAATTTACACTCTTTTAACTGGCGTGACTTCTATTGAATAAATGAAATTTATTCAATATTTTCACTGTATGCAGTAAATGAACGAGAATTTCAAATTCGTGTTCAACTGCCCGTGGTCGCCATGGAGGGTTTGAATCGCTGCTAAATACCAGGTCTAAGTATGAGAT
>JAIXOW010000339.1 GCA_027486615.1 Oxalobacteraceae bacterium
CGATCATTTGACAAAACTGTTTTTAAAAGAAACTATTCAATTCATACGATAAAGAATTTGGTGATTTGAGCACAAATAAATAGTCATTTCAATGATTTTAGCAATAAAGTAAATTAAAGTTTTACCTTAGTTTCATTGAAGATTTTGAAATTGATTTGACGACAAATTGGGGTTGCGTTGATTGATCTAAGATAGAGACAATTCAATAAATAATATTGATGCATTTAACCTATTGAGTATTAATTTCAAAGATAAGATCAAAATTATTCTTTTCAATCTTTAACGTTTTACCTAGGAGGCCTTAAAGATGTGCTCGCAACATGTCGACATTCGCATTTCCGGTCGATTGATTGTCTAAAATTTTTAAGAAAAAAACATCTTAATGAGTGCAATTAAAACATGACCTCAATTTCAAAAGTAAGACATTGAGCTAAATGGAGCTTCGTAATTTTGACATCATTTGACAAAAACGCAAATTAAAATTTTACCTTGGCATCAAGTGCCATAAAAGTTTGAGCCCACTGTTTGTCGACGATTTTGCAAACCAGTTGGGTTCGATTCATTTTCATTTATCTACAAAAGAGAATTTAATGAATCTATTAAAATTTATTACTTTAGCAGGTAAATTTCAATTAATACATTGAATACAAAAAGTGCTTCTACAAATTAGAAATTAAGATCTCGGAAAGATCTAGTTGAGAATGTTAATCAATTAAAAATGATACCATTTAAACGACAATTTACCTTAAAACGCCAATTTGTGGCTTCGGAAAGGAATTTCCCGATTCGATTTTACTGTCTAAAAATAGTTAAATTATTATTATCAAATGAAAAAAGAATTACAAGGCAATTCATCTAATCAAGACATCAGACAGAGCTCATTTTCTACATTTCCGTAAAAACTTACAAGATAAGAATAAATAATTTTCATCATTGAAGAAAAATTTAAAACAAGGAAAAAAACTAAAAGGTCACCTTTGTCTGAGGCGAGTCTTCCACAGGTTGGCGTTTGCCATTGCGCTGTCGGCCATCGCCCTGACCACGTGACCCTCGGCAGTTTCGATTCTACCTCTGAGGCGTCGTTGATGACGATTGAAATCCTACGTAAAAGCGCTCATTATAACAAAAGAAAATTGCAAATTAATGTTAATGAGCTCATCATAGCAGAATACTTAATTACCTTTGAGCGTGCTTCGAGTTTGACAAACAACTTTTGTTGCCTCTGGACGTCGTTTTTGTAGAAGGCCAGGACGATCTTGTACCTGATCTTCTCCCTCCAGTCTTTGTGCCGCAACTGCAACGTCATCAGTTCCGTCTCCAGATCCAAGAGGGCCTCCGAGGCTGCACGCAACTCATCATTTTTCTGTTGAACGAGGTTTGCCATTTTCGATGCGTAAAGAGCAAAATGAAAAATTGAAGTGATTTTTTTTCTGGAAAATTTATTTACTTTTCATGTTGCTTCGAGCAGCGTTGTCAAATAAAAATAAAAAGCAATGTTGTCAAATCAACGGTAAATTTTTTATGGTTTTGACCTTCGCATAATGCACAGGTTTAGGATAAAAACGTGATTGACCCACAAAATAATCGCAGTCTTCATTTAAATTTCAAAGAGTAATTTATATTTTTTTCCAAAAATTCTAATATAGGTTTTTAGTTTTTGCAAAATTCTGTAAATTATTGTCATTAACGAATATGAAAAAAGTGTTGTTCTACATTTCAGATCAAGTACTCTCCGGACAAGTAGCATGTAAATATTGTTTGCAAACTAACATAGTTGGCGAGAATGCATTAAAATTGCATTTTAAACATTGTTCTGCTACAAAATGTGCAAAGAAAAACTGTAATTGTAACCATTGTGATCCCGAATTGTCTGTGATGCCTAATGACGGCTACAATGTTTATCTAAACAAATTTAGCATCGAGACGTACTTTTCACTCGGACCTTTGACCTTTTGGGGCATCGATACACCCCATTACATATTGTTGGATGAAGACGGAATATTCCTCTACGAAGAAAATGCTCCTGCAATAGCGGCATAAATAGTTCATCATGGGTGATGCCAATTATCTAACACTCTTAACTGCAAAAATTGACTTAATCTGTAATAAGCTGGAAGAACTCAAAGACTTTTCAGAGATGGTGGAACGGTTTTTGTCCGAAACCAAATTATCGACAAGTGAAAGAATTTTTGTTTTGCAATGTTTGTCTAAAGTTTACGAACTTCGAATAGACTTTTTAACAAAAGTTCAAAAACTAAATAATACAAGAAATGATTTTTTGCTAAGTAGATTCTGAAATAAAATAACAATACATTTGAAACCATTTTTAATCTTGGTTTATTAAATCAAGTAAAATAAGAGACATAAATGACATTCTTTCGTCTGACTTTAAGATCAAATACTTCAATTCTTCAAAATGTTTGATAAGTAATTTATTGTTTTCATTGAACTTAGTCACATTTTCGATAATTTCAAACTTTTGATTGATGATCAGAATATCGTGTGAGTGAAGAATATGAAGCCGGGGATCACTTCTCCATCGAGTCTTCAATCTGGTTATTTTTTCTCTTATGCTCTTCGATTGACCAAGAGTTAGATCGTAATAGTTCATTGCAAAGTAAACCACTACTGAATAACAATCTTTACATAAAAATTGTCCTTAAATAATGCAAAACATGCCCAAATAAAACTTGTTTTTCTGTTTTTTCGGGGGAAATTGACACGAGTCAGAACCTATTTTCCGTTTTAGACATTACCGAAAGACAAATTATTGTTTTTATCTTTCTGATTCTTTAAGGCATGTCTTTAAATGTGAAATTTCCAAATTATCGTTAATTGTAAAAACAAAATTAAAATTGAAAAATAAAATAATTTCAATGATTCACAAAAAACTAGTTATTTCCGCGTTTTAAAAACAAATTATAAGCTAAGAAAGGTTTAGAATTTTAAAATAGTTTGTCATTAATGATTATTTTTGAGTTATAAACAATCAAATGTCCTATAACTGATTTACGATTACTTTGTTTAGCCTATATTACAATAATTAATAATTTAAAGTCATTTGAATACTCCTAATTCGAATTTGGAAAAAAATAAATCTGGCGTTCTTGATTTTTCCGTTGGATCAGGAACTGGAAATAAAAAACGATTTTTAGCTTACCCAAAAAAATGTTGCCGTCGCTGTGCTAAAACTTGGTCAAATATGTTTATGCGGGCCAAAAAAATATTATTGCTAAGGATTAAACTGAACTGGCAGAATTCAAAGCAAATAAGTCTTGTCCAAAATAGATACACCTTTCAGGATATGTCTAAAATACTTATAAATGAAACCCATTTTGTTAGCCTTTCATTTCAATCTCATCAGGGAACTTGTTGCCTTCTGGAACTCTTTGAAAGTAAGACTTTATTTCTCTTCAATTTGAGCTAATATGAATTCAAAGTGTAAAAAGTGTGCTCGTCAATTCGAAGTTCTTAAAAAGAAACTCAATCGGATTCAAAACCGTCTCGAAGATAAGGAAAATCAAAACAAATTACAATTACAACAAATGTTGTTAGCTTTAAATCTATTTGAGGCTAAATTTTATCTTTTATATCTGACAAAAGAAGAACGTTATTCATTTATTGCAACGATTAAAGATATTCGTGAACAATTGTACGATATTATTGCTGCATTTCAGTAAATATTGAAATAGATTCTATTCAAATAATTTTCTTACGTACTTATTTTTCACAAGAATTCGCCTGCTTCTTCGTTTGAAACTCTGGAAATTAAATTTCCAAATTTAACATTTTAAAAACACAAATTAAAATTTTAAATGTTAAAATTTCTTCAATTTTAAAATTAATTTACCCAAACAGCTCAATAGTTTCAGCCTCGATTCCTTCATCAGTAAAAACGTTACTAGAAAATTAGAAATTAAAATATTTAATCAGCAAATTTAAACTGATATTTTTTACGGAAACAATCCATTCCCAATTTAAGATATTTTTAATATTTTCAACAAAAATTTAAATTTACGGAAAACAACCTATTTCAAAATTTAAAAGCTATTAAATATTTTTTTAGTTTAGCAATTTCAAGGAAAAAATTTGTCATATTATTTACTTCAGAGTTTCGTAATTGGACCTGGGCCTCCAAATTCCTGTCTGAGTCTGTCTTGTTTTTTTGCCCAAGATACAGAAGCATACTGAGCAGCCCACCAGAGCAAAGATGTTCACAGAGAGTAGGGGCACAAGGTATTGTAATAATGTGCTTCCGCATGAGAGATAGTATTCGGTATCTGCAGGCCACCCCGGTAAATACAGGGCCACGTATACGTAGTCGGGGCAACTGCTTTTCAAATCCGTACATCTATGCTCGCTTGTTCTGTTAGTTACACAGATGTCAAGGGTAACCTAGTCAAGAAGCTAAATTTAAAAACTTTCCAATATTACATAACAGTAAGCAAAATAAAATATCTTTTACTTTTTATCAAGACTAACAACAAAGATTTACCCAATTGTAGACTGGTTCGATGTATTTCATACACCTTTCTCGTTCTTCTACGTCGAAATAATTGGTGCAAAGAACAATCTTACTGATTGCGATGCAGGTTGCATCGAGCTCGAGTCCTGAGCTGATGAAGAAAAGAGTCAAAAAAACAAGACCAACTTTGAACATTTTGTTTCAACTTTGCAAAGCCTTCTAGTAAAATTAAAGTGGAATGAATTTAGTGACTAAAAACAAATGAGCAATCGTTAAATTCCAGTTTACTCTAATTCAGCAGAAAACATTTGCTCTTCTCTGATAATACATAGCTTGCAAAAATAGTTTTTTTTGTTTTCAATGCATTTTATTAAAAAATGCAAATGTTGATAAGTAATTTGACGACATTCAAATTAAAAACAATTTTATTCTAATAGTTTAAACTTAAAAACAAAGCAATTACAAGGAATGTTTACAGACTAAAATACTTTTGTGCTTTTCCTACTTTTGCAGCTCAACTTCGTGTGTAACTGGAAGAGGATGAGATTGTAGAAGAATGTCGTTTCTGTAAATCACATAATTTAAATTATTTTTCAACGTGATAAATTCTTTTACTTTTAAAATCTTCTTATCCTTACAAGTACGGTTACCGAGACCCCGCTATTGATCCCAGACTACAGGGTCTTAATTCAATTACCTAAATTCACCAGTCACTTCAACTGCCACGGAATCCTGCGAATCGGTCACGCTGTTGTTACGTTTGTTTCTTAACCTAGGAAAAGACATTAACGTTAACTTTTAAAACTTTTAACGTTACAATTTCTTATTTTGAGAAGTTATTACAAAATACCTGTTTAGTTCATTTTTTCTGCCGTCCTTCATTGATGATTTATATGGAGGGTTCCAGGGTAGAGTGACGTATGCAACTCCAGTTGCTAAAATTAATTTACATTCAAAATAATTAGAACTTTTAATAAAATAGATGTAAGTAGCATTTTCAAATCTTCCAAATGCATTATTAATAATATTATTTTTGAGCATATTGTGTGTGAATTTAGTAGAAATTACCCTCAGCTTTAGTTAATTCAGATTCGTTAAGCTCCAGATACTCGTAGTAATATTTGCGAACAAACTCAGATTTTGTCATGACTGCTTTGCCTTCTTTTCTTTCTTTCCAGTATTGAAAAACGGCACATATGAAAGAACAGGCGAATTTAACTTTTCTCTTCATTTTTCGACTTTTCGCAAAACTTTTTGCAAATCGATTATCGAGCCATCTGCAAACATATGAAATTAACTAAGTATTTCATTTAAAGTAAAATATTTTATTATAAGCTTTCGAGAAAGTACAATATTTCATTATAAGCTTTTGAGAAAGTACAATATTTCATTATAAGCTCTCGAGAAAGTAAAACATTTACCTTACAAATATTGTGAAGACAAGGGTTACGGCTGATAGCGGCAGTTGCGATA
>JAIXOW010000060.1 GCA_027486615.1 Oxalobacteraceae bacterium
AGATTGGTAGTGGTAAATCAACGCTCTTACGAATGATCGCAGGTTTATATCAGCCAATTGAAGGTCAAGTAAAAATTGATGGTATCGACATCAGACAAATTGATCCTGTCGATTTTCGTAATCAAATCGGTTATGTCACACAAGATTTGCGACTCTTCCGTGGCACCTTGCGTGAAAATATTTTCTTAGGTCGACCTGCCGCAACCGTAGATGCATTCATGGAAGTGGTTGCATTAACTGGTCTAGATAAAATCGCTGACGCTCATCCTATGGGCTATGACATGCCTATCGGCTCTATGGGTTTAGGTTTATCCGGCGGTCAAAGACAGTTAGTCGCATTAGCGCGTGCTTTAGTGACTCGTCCTAAGATTTTATTAATGGACGAACCAACCAGTGCGATGGACATGCAAACTGAGGCTATGTTCACCAAACGTTTAGAAGACATCGTTAAAGGTCGCACAGTGATTATTGTGACCCATAGACCTTCTTTATTGAGCGTAGTAGATCGTATCGTTGTGATGGACAATCAGCGCATGGTGGCTGATGGCGAAAAAGAAAAAATCCTAGCCATGTTGGCAGGCTCGTCAGCGATTAGTAGTCATTGAGGTCAACATGTCAGGTAAAAAATCACAATACGATCTCGATAAAATATCTCCTTGGAGCTTTGGGATAGATTTCAGTAAATACTTTAAACGTAAGTCGCGCTTAAAGAATGAAGATCTGGAATATATGCGTGACATCAGTGAAGCGATGTTAGCGCAAGCCACTCCATCTTCATCAGCCTTACTGTATTTCATGATCGTAGTCACCGTCTCGACTTTAGTTTGGGCGAGTTTATCTATGGTAGATGAAGTCACACTAGCGGAAGCGCGCGTTATTCCCACGAGTCGGGAACAGGCAATTTCTAGTTTAGAAGGTGGTGTATTAGCAGAGTTACTTGTCAAAGAAGGTGATTTGGTCGATAAAGATCAGCCTTTGATTCAGCTTGATCCCATTCGATTTGAATCACAATATCAAGAAGGCGTCTCACGTCAATTAGCTTTGAAAGCAGCGAGAGCGCGTGCTTATGCAGAAGCCTATGATGATCCTTTAGTGTTTCCACCTGAAGTCGAGGCGGATGAGAACTTACTCGACAACGAAACGCAAGTGTATGAAGCGAAGAAGAAAATGTTGAATAGCGCAGTCAATGCTATGCGTAGAAGTCAGCATTTAATTCGCAATGAAATTTCTATTTCAGAAAAATTAGCTAAGCAAGGTTTGTTTTCTGATGTAGAGCTGTCGCGTTTATATCGTCAAGAGAATGATATTACGCAGCAAATTAATGAGCGTCTCAATCGCTATCATGCAGACGCGAATGCTGAATTAGTCAAAATTGATGCAGAGCTCAGCCAATTAAGTCCTAATCTCAATGCAAAGTTGGATAGCTTGGAGCGCACTACATTAAAAGCGCCTGTACGCGGCATCGTTAAAAATATTCGTATGACGACGATTGGAGCTGCAGTTCCTTCATCAGCACCAATACTAGATATTGTGCCCGTTGATACCAAGCTCATGTTTGAAGCAAGGTTGGATCCCAAAGAAGTTTCACATGTAAAACTGGGCTTGCCGGTTGCTTTAAATCTCGCTGCCTATGATTCTTCAACCTATGGAGAGTTACCTGGCAAAGTAGAAATGATTAGTCCTGATACCTTCCGTGAAGATGCGCGCCCAGTAGAGGGGCAATCTGCTAGTTATTATCGTGTGATGATTTCAGCAGAGTTAGATCCAACGAATCCTAAGCATAAAAAAATGCAAATCATTCCAGGTATGACGGCGCAAGCGCAAATACGCACAGGTGAGAAGTCCATCATGCAATACGTATTAAAGCCATTAGCTAAATCGAAAGAGGCCTTCCGTGAACGCTAAATTGCAACCAAAAATTATTGCAGCCATGCTGTCCATAGCGCTACTCACTATGAATAATGCCGCTCATGCTCAAAACAGCACAAATGCTTTATCTTCCGATGAGCTTCGTGTCTTACGTGATTTCACTGCATTAAGCGATAAAGACTATATCAAAGTATCTGATGCAAATTTGAAAAAAATGGTACGTATCGCGATTGAAAATAGTCCGCTTGTTCGTGAAGGTAAATTCAATCTTTTAGCTGCCAATGAAGATATTAATGCAGCTAAGGGTTCGCGATATCCCCAAATTACGGGAACTGGTCAGTCCCGTATATCAGGCGGTGATATTCCTTTAGAAGGAAGAGCAACGGGTAAGTTGTCTTATAGTGTTACAGCGCAAATGCCGATTTATGATTGGGGAAAAATTGATGCACTCATCGCAGGTAGAAATTCTGCGCGTGATGCGACTGCTGCTAGATTCCGTTTGCAGGGTCAAAACTTAGCGATTGAAGCGACTAAAGTATGTTTGGAATATAACAAGCAGCGCGCGCTGTTAGGTATCTCTGAGGAATACATAGCAAACGTCGATAAAATTTTAGTCATGCTAAATAAAATTAGTAAAGCTGATGCAGGCAGAGCAGGTGAGATGGTGCAAACTAAATCCCGTGTTCTACAGGCTAAATCATCGCAAGATGCTATACGTAGTAAATTACAAGAAGCAAAAATCAAACTAGAGCGTATCTTAGGTAAAGAAAATATCGCAAGTTGCAATGGCATAGCAGCTAGCTTTATTCTTAGCCCTGATATCGAGACTATTAGAAAAAATATTAAAAAGCATCCGCAAATTGAAGCACTAGAAGCTGACCGCCAATTTCAGAAAAAAAACTTGGACCAGGTCTCAGCTAGCAGAAAACCATTGGTACAGCTCACAAGCTCATATGGATCACTATATCCAGGTGTAGCTGCTGGTGAAGGCTACAACGTTTCTTTAGTAGTCACAGCACCTATATTTGATGGTGACATACTAAAATCCAATGAGAGAGCCGCTGCAGAAAGAGTCAATGCAGGCGATGAACGTATAGAAGAAGCAACGCGTCAAGTTGATAGCCTTTATAAAGAAAAATACGAAATAGCTAGCTCTGGCATTAAACGTGCACAAGACTACACCGCATTATTAGAAGTCAGCGATAGAGTGAGAAAAGATTTTTTCCTACAATGGTCATCTCTAGGTAAAAGATCATTATTTGAGTTGCTCTCCATAGAGCTTGAGCAATACTCATTGCAAACAAACTATGTGACGACTTTATTTGATTCTATGTCAGGCTATGCAGAAATTATGGGTAATGCCGGTATGATTTACGGTAATGCTGAAACAAAATAAAATCATTTTCATAAACTAATAGTTAAAAATTTAACTTTTCATTATGGCAAAAAAAGATAACAACAATACGCAGGAAAAACTGCTAGAAGCGATCACCTTACAAAATAATGGTGATTTCAAAAAAGCGACTGCATTATTTCTACAAATTTTAAAAGCACAGCCTGATAACGTCTTTGCGCTCTATTCATTAACTGCAATTGAATCGAATGCAGGAAATACAACAGCTGCGCTAAATTATGTAAACCGTGCTTTAAAGTTCGGTCCACATTTTGCGCCCGCGCATATGGCGCGTTCCGTGATTTATTTCCGACTTGGACAGGTTAAAGAAGCACTAGAAGATATAGAAAATGCAATTCGCTTACAACCTGATTTGGCAGGTGCTGAAGTGCATCGTCAAGCGATTATTAATGTGGGTTCTCAAGCACCCGCTGCCTCTCATTCACTAGCAGGACCAGGTGCTGCATTAAATCTAAAAGCACTAGAACTACAGCAGCGCGGTCAGCTAGACGAAGCAGCGGCTTTGTTTCATCAAGTATTAGCAATGCAACCGCAAGACTTTGTCGCGCAATATTCATTGGGTGTGATTAGTAGTAATCAAGGCAATCCGGAGCAAGCTCTGAATTGGTTAACTGGCGCTGTAGCTGCTGATCCATCCAATGCACAAGCTCAATATGCCTTG
>JAIXOW010000177.1 GCA_027486615.1 Oxalobacteraceae bacterium
CCCTTCCTTAACTAACCCTGCATGGGTCACCCCCGAACTACAAACAACCATACCCGAACTAAAAGTAAAACAAATGAATAGATGTATTTCAGAACATTGTCATTTTTGGTAATTGACTTTGAAAGACAATCATTTCAGTATTGAAATCAGTTCTTGAGAAATAACTATAAGGTCAATCAGTTTAGTATTATGGGAAATATGGTTATCCTACTCTCCACGATGAGTAGGTCTCAACGTGACCCGCACAGCCACCCGAACACCCTCAGAGCCCGGACCTTCACTGCACAGCCCAGACAATGAGTAGGTCTCAACGTCTCATCAGAGGTCTCATCTCTAGAGGTGATTGTGTTTTCCGTACTGGAAAGTGTTCTTTGAAGAAGACGTGAAGCGGTGTGGAAAAAGCAACGAGCCCCAAGACTGTTGATGAGGTGTATTTGCAGAGACTCCGACGAATCCGAATCCTATTTACATAACATCATAATAATTAATATTATCAATTGGATCGGGTCCAAGCTAGTCATTGCATTTACGAAATGTTACAATGTCATTACAGTTATCAACTGATTCCTATTTACATAACTAACATAACATTATTATACGTAACATCATAATCATTGTATTACTCATACATAATAATGAATTAACGAAATGTTACAAAGTCGTTATAGTTATAATTCATGGAATTTACGCTAATTTGCAATAACAATGAATACATACCTTTCCTGTGGGGACTTTAAGACAGACTGTGTCGAGGAGGCTTTGCAGGTGACTAGAGGAGTAATAACAACCGACAGGTTTTCCCTGACCCACGTCTTCATTAAATGATGGGCGAGGCTGACAGCAAGTAGTGGGGAAAGGTTTGCCTCCGCTGCGGGCAGAGGCTTTTAAAGATTTGTGGACTAACTCGTTTATGAACTGTATTTGCAGACTTCGACGAAACTTCGATGTATCCGATTCCTATTTAAATAATACCATATTAATTAATATTATCAAATAGATCGGGTCAAAGTTCATTCCATGAATTTACGAAATGTTGCAAAGTCATTATAGTAATCAACTGGAGCGTGTTCGAAGTAATCATTCAAGGAATTTACGCTATTAATGGATCAGCAATTTGATTTCATACCTGTCTTGCGAGGGCTTGCAGACAGACGTTGGCCTGCAGACAGACGTTGCCGAGGAAGATTCGCAGTTGACGCGAAGAATTATGGTAACAATGAGGACTCAACAACAGACAATAAATGACAGTATCCTGTTTAAAAAATAGAAAAGTTGTAAAATAGCAAAGTCTAATACAAATGAGTTGAACTCAAAACTGAACACGGGCATAGAGAAGGAAAATGTCTCCGCGGGCTGCAGATTAAAATGAAAGAGGCACTGCGGGCCTAAGTATAGATATATGCTCAATTACTTCAATGGCTTAGCTTGAACAGAAATTAATTGTGGAAATAGGAAAAAAAGTAAACAGTGCTAAAACATCTGCTAATATTATCACAAATCTGCAATATTTACAATTTATGAAGGAGAACAATAAATAAAGAAAATAAATTTTTATAATCGATGTATACAGGTTTTAAATAAATTATAGTTTAACCTTGTGCTGATTTTCCATGGCGATCTCGCAGTTGAATGACTTGGCGAAGTACGGTTGATCATCCGGGGACTCGATCCTCCACCTTGACTAAGTCCAGAAGCAACGATGATCAAAGATCAATAGCAAGCAAGAGAATGATACAATACAATAATAATCGGATTACATTGACAAGAGATTCAAAACTGGTTTGGACGTAGGAGGCCCCGGATCAAGGAGATCATTTCCTCATTTCCTTTACTTTCTTTTGAATAATTTTTTATGAAATGGAAATCGGTCCAATATCTGGTCTCACTTCAATGCATAACAAACAATTTGTGTCATTTTTATAAATGTTTTAGGCTAAATGTAAACAAAACAAACCACATATCATTTTATTATTTTGAATAGAGATCGTTGCCCAGATCGTTGTAGACTAGACCGTTTGAATATGAAAATGACAACATGTCGTATTTTATAAAGGATCTACATTTGTAAATTTAAGATCTAGACATCTGTGCACTCTTCCCGAATCGAGGTTTCGTGACGTAACAAAATTATTCCGTCCGTCGATTGATCAACCGGTTTAGTACTTGAAACAAAAACAACAACGAGTCCACACTTGATCAGGAGTTTGAAGAAAAAGATTCTAAAATCAGGATCAAAATTGCAAAATGTCCAGCAATTCAGGTACGAATCATTTCTTGATTTCTAAAGAATTTCCAGGTATTAGGGACATTACCCTAAATTATTTTAATACTTTTTTTACATGTCTTCTTTTCATGTAATCTAGAATAAATCCTTAAAAAAGGTTTTAATTAGTCTTATTTTTCCTTTTTGTTGTTTGACAGAGTTGAACAAGGAAACGGCCCCCAAGGAAACAAGGAAGACCGACGACACGGACTTCGCCTTTGACGAAGCCTTTGACGAAGCCGTCAAAGCCGGCGGAATCCCTTGTGAATATCACCTAAAGAATCTTACGGAGATAGTAAAGGGTTACCTTGATGAGGAACATGTCTACACCATGTACTGCGGTAGAGATGACACAGAGTAAGTAACGAAATTGTATTGAAAATTAAGAGGATACTTTGTTGACATGTTATGATATTCTGACTGAAACGTTGGTCCTCCAACCTTTAGTTGATAGTTTTACGTTCAAGACTCACAAAAATTGCAATTTATGTGTGTTCAGCATGTCTTGTTATTTCAGATCCGATACCGCCACCAAGAACGACGACGAGGACTACGCCTATGTCGAAACC
>JAIXOW010000440.1 GCA_027486615.1 Oxalobacteraceae bacterium
TACTTACTCACTGAAAGTGGGGTGTGGTAGGAACGATAATGCTTCGCTAATCGACCCTACGGAGTCATGCTATTTGAAACCGTCAGTAAATGATTTACGTTAAAAAATAAAAACCCCGCTTTAGCTAAGCGGGGTTTTTTATGACTCATTTTTACTTTTCCATACGGCGCACTG
Source organism: Oxalobacteraceae bacterium (assembly GCA_027486615.1). GTDB lineage: Bacteria > Pseudomonadota > Gammaproteobacteria > Burkholderiales > Burkholderiaceae_D > Pernthalerella. Next base: position 175 of record JAIXOW010000440.1, read on the forward strand.
CATTGCGCCTTACTTACTCACTGAAAGTGGTGTGTGGTGGGTAATTATTTTCTGTCTGGTGGTGTCCAACTACTCTGCTGGATTTTTTCTAACCAGAAGGCGCCGATGATGGTTTTTACATCAGTGACTTTTCCTTGCTGTATCCATGTCATGAGTTCTTCAAATGGCACGGTAATTACATCTAAGAATTCGCCGTCATCAAGTTGTGCTTTTCCTGTTTGCAGTCCACGCGCTAGATAAATGTCGAGGTGTTCATCGGAATAAGCGATGGCGTTATGTATGGTGCAGACATATTGCCAATTGCTTGCGGTGTAACCGGTTTCTTCTTGTAATTCACGTTGTGCGCAAAATAATGAATCTTCACCTTCATGCAATTTACCCGCTGGGAATTCTATAAAGACTTGATCAGGTGGGTAGCGATACTGACGCTCTAGTACGACTCGTCCATCATCCAATAAAGGCAAGATGACGACAGCTCCTGGATGGCGCAGATATTCGCGTGAGGTTTCTTTGCCGTCAGGCAGACGGACGGTGTCACGTCGTATTTTAAGGAATTCACCTTCATAGACGATTTCCCCGCTGATTAATTTTTCTCTTAAATGTTCATCCATGATGTGATTGGCTGTAGTTTAATTTGATAGTCATTAAAAAAGCCGACCTGTTTTTTTATCAGGTCGGCTTTTACATTTTTTTAAATAGTACGTGATGCTAATGTGTACGACTCAAGATGCTAGTACACGCGAAATTGAGTATGTGCACAGTGCCATTAAGGCACTTGGCCATATGCCTACAACTAAGACTGCAAGGCCATTGGCTGATAGTGTTATTCCCATGCTGCGGTTGATGACGATTGGATGTTTATCTATTGCTTCATCAAAGTACATGAGTTTGACTATGCGTAAGTAGTAATACGCTCCGATCAATGAGAACAACACAGCAAACAAGGCTAACCAAATTTGACCGGTTGCAAACACGGCTTGTAAGACAGAGAGTTTGGCGTAGAAGCCAACCATAGGTGGCAAGCCTGCGAGTGACAATAAGAGCATCATCATAACGGCAGCAAACCATGGATTACGTTGGTTTAAGCCTTTGTAGTCATCTAGGTTGTCAGCTTCGAATTCTTGACGCGCAAGCAGCATCACGACACCGAATGTACCCAAGGTGGTAAACACATAAGTGAGTGCATAGAACAATGCTGAGCTATACGCATTGGTTGCAGCATCAGCAGGCGCACCGGTGTAATAACCAGATAACAAGCCTAACAACATGAAGCCCATTTGCGAGATGGTGGAATAAGCCAGCATGCGTTTGATGTTGGTTTGTGCAATTGCAGTGATGTTACCCACTGCTATAGAGACCACTGCCATGACGGTGAGCATTTGCTGCCAGTCTGCGACTAGCGCTCCCAATCCTTCGACTAAGAATCGTATGCAAATCGCAAAGGCTGCTAACTTTGGCGCAGCACCTAATAAGAGTGTGACTGAGGTGGGTGAGCCTTGATACACATCCGGCACCCACATGTGGAATGGTGCTGTACCGAGTTTAAATGCTAGTCCAGCGACTAAGAATACTAAGCCAAACACTAAGATGATTTTATTGGCTGAACCATCTGCGGTTGCAGTTGCAACGCGGCTTAAATCTAAGGTGCCTGTTGCGCCATATAACATGGAGATGCCATACAACATGAAGCCCGATGCTAAGGCACCTAAGATGAAGTATTTCATGGATGCTTCGGTGGATGCCACATGATCACGACGCAGTGCTACTAATGCATAGAGTGATAAGGACATCATTTCTAGACCGAGATAGATGATCAGGAAGTTATTTCCAGAGATCATAATCATTTGACCTAACAAGGTCAGCAATGCGAGTACGTAAAATTCACCGCTTAGAAAACCACTCAACATGCCACGATCACTGGTGTAGAGACGGGAATAAATGAGTGTGATGGCAGTTGCGATACAGGCCGCTAATTTTAATAAGTTGGCTAGCGGATCTGCGACAAACATATTGCCAAACGCTGTGGTTGTTAGTCCAACGTCTAAATGATAATAAGAGAGTGCTGCGCAGACTGCCAATACGATTAATGACAGTGTGTAGCTAACAGGACCATTTTCTTCTTTGAAGAACAAGCTGACTACTAAAATCAGCATGATCGCTAAGACCAGAAAAATTTCTGTTATCGCAGGAATCAGATTAAGTGCATTCATAGTGACTGCTTTCGCCTAAATCTTAGTGAGGTAGCTTATTGTCGTAACTTATTGAGGTAGCTTGCTGATCTGAACATGCTGTAGCAGATCATTGACTGATGTTTGCATCGCATCCGTAAATGGCGCGGGATAGACACCCATCCACAATACCGCTATAGCTAATATGCCCAGCATGAAAAATTCTCTACCAGTTAAATCAGCGAGCGAAGTGACATGAGGATTTTTTATTTCACCCAATAACACGCGCTTTACTAACCAGAGTGAATAAGCAGCGCCTAGTATCAATGCTGTTGCCGCTAAAACACCTATCCAGAAGTTGTATTTCACAGCGCCGAGGATCACCATGAATTCGCCTATGAATCCTGATGTGGCTGGTAAACCTGCATTTGCTAATGAGAACAGCATGAAGAGCGCAGCAAAGCGTGGCATGACATTGATCACACCGCCGTAATCAGCAATTTCACGGGAATGTAAGCGGTCGTATAACACACCAATACACAAGAACATCGCACCGGATACAAAGCCATGCGAGATCATTTGCATGATGGCGCCATTCACAGCCATGTCACTAAACATGAAAAAGCCTAGGGTCACAAAACCCATGTGTGCAATCGATGAATAGGCGACGAGTTTTTTCATGTCTGCCTGAACTAAGGCAACCAGTCCTATGTAAATCACGGCGATCAAAGAAAGCACGATCATCATGGCAGCTAAGCTATGACTTGCATCGGGTGTGACTGGCAATGAAAAACGTAAGAAGCCATAGCCACCGAGTTTCAACATGATGGCAGCCAAAATCACGGAGCCACCGGTCGGTGCTTCTACGTGGGCATCCGGCAACCAAGTATGCACTGGCCACATCGGTACTTTCACTGCAAAGGCAAAGAAGAAAGCAAAGAACACTAATGTTTGTGCTGTCATGCCGAGTGGAAGTTTATGCCATGCCAACACATCAAAGCTTCCACCTGATTCGAAATACAGATAGATCAATGCGATCAACATCAGTAAGGAACCAAGCAAGGTATACAGAAAGAATTTAATCGCTGCATATACACGACGTGGACCGCCCCACACGCCAACGATGATGAACATTGGGATTAGTGTTGCTTCGAAAAAGACATAAAACAACATGGCATCGATTGCGCAAAAAACACCGATCATTAAGCCCGATAAAATCAGGAATGCGCCCATGTATTGCGACACACGTTGTTGTATGACTTCCCAACCTGCGATCACAACAATGATGGTCATGAAGGCTGTTAGCGGTATGAACCAGAGTGAGATACCGTCTATGCCTAAGGCATAAAAAATATTAAAGCGCCCTATCCAAGGTACGCTTTCCACAAATTGCATGCCATGTGCTTGTGCATCGAAGTTGAGCACGATGGGCAGGGTCACCAGAAAACTAACGATAGCGCCAAAGAGCGCAAGTATTCTTGCGAGTCTTGCGTTTTCATCGCCAGCTCTAGTCAGCACTAGTGCTCCAAATGCGATGGGCACCCAGATAGCTAGACTCAGATAAGGAATAGTTGACTGCATCATATTTATTGTTGGGATGTCTGGTGTGAGTGCCGATTAAAAATCACGAGGTGATTAACAGGTAGCCTAGATACAAAGCGATGGCAAGAATCATCGTGAAAGCATAGTGATAGATATAGCCGGTTTGTAAAGTACGCACTACACCGGAACACCAATTCACAACGCGCCCACTGCCATTCACTATCAGACCATCGATTAGGTTGCGATCACCCACATTAGAAAGTACTGATCCTATGCGACGTGCACCACCTGCGAAAACCACTTCATTAAATTTGTCCATGTAATATTTATTATCAAGAATGACGTAAATAAAATGGAATTGCTTTTTAATCCAAGTCGGCACTGCAGGGTTGATGAGGTAGAAGTACCACGCAGTGATTACGCCACCCACTGCAAGCATGAAAGGCAAGGTTGTTAATGCATGCATGGCCATGGCAGATGCACCATGAAAATGTTCACCTAACTCTGCCATTGCCGGATGCGATGGATTTACAAAAATCACACCTTTAAAGAATTCACCAAACAGCATGGGTTCTATCGCGACATAACCAATCAATACTGAAGGAATGGCGAGTAACACTAATGGCAAGGTCACTACCCATGGCGCTTCATGCGGTTTTTCACCGGGGGCAAGTCCGTGATGTTCATCGCCATGATGATCATCTGCTGCATGCTCATGTGCATGACCAAATCGCTCTTTGCCATGAAACACTAAGAAATACATACGGAAGGAATAAAACGCTGTGACAAACACACCCGCTAACACTGCGAACTGCGCAAATTCTGCACCCCAGATGTGACTTGCATTCACAGCTTCGATAATGCTGTCTTTGGAGTAAAAGCCTGAGAAAAATGGTGTGCCGATTAAGGCTAGTGAACCTAGCAAAGCGGTGATCCATGTGATGGGCATGTATTTTCTTAAGCCACCCATATTGCGTATGTCTTGATCATGATGCATGCCTATGATGACAGCACCTGCACCTAAGAACAGCAAGGCTTTGAAGAAAGCATGTGTCATTAAGTGGAATACTGCGACTGAATAAGCGGAGGCACCTAATGCCACTGTCATATAGCCCAGCTGGGACAAAGTGGAATATGCCACCACGCGTTTAATGTCGTTTTGTATGATGCCAAGAAAGCCCATGAATAAAGCTGTGATGGAACCTATCACCAACACAAACGATAAGGCTGTGTCTGAGAGTTCAAATAGTGGTGACATACGTGCCACCATGAAGATACCGGCTGTCACCATGGTTGCTGCATGAATCAGTGCTGAAATTGGTGTGGGGCCTTCCATAGAATCAGGCAACCACACATGCAAAGGAAATTGCGCTGACTTGCCCATTGCTCCGATGAAGAGACAAATACACGCTACGGTGATTAACATCCAATCGGTACCGGGCAACATGAGTTGCGCAATTTGTTCGCGCTTAGCAAACACTTCTGTGTAATTCATGGAGCCTGCGTAGGCGAGTAACAAGCCTATGCCGAGTATGAAACCAAAGTCACCGACGCGATTCACCAAGAAGGCTTTCATGTTGGCGAAAATAGCGGTGGGACGTTTGAACCAGAAACCAATCAGCAGATACGACACCAAGCCTACTGCTTCCCATCCAAAGAAGAGCTGTAGAAAGTTATTGCTCATCACGAGCATTAACATGGCAAAGGTGAATAATGAAATATAGGAGAAGAAGCGGTTATAGCCTTCATCTTCTTCCATGTAACCTATGGTGTAGATGTGCACCATTAAAGAGACGAAGGTGACGACACACATCATCATCGCTGTCAGGCTATCAATCAGAAAACCTATTTCTAATTTAATGCCGCCCACTGTCATCCATGTGTAGAGCGTGCCGTTATAACTAGCACCACTCATTACTTCGGATAGGGTTTGCAGTGAAATCAGCAATGCGATCAAGACACCTAGTATGGTGACGCTATGCGATGCAGTACGTCCAATCACATTACCAAAGAAACGCGTACCTAATAAGCCTGCAATAGCCGAGCCGACTAAGGGAGCTAAAGGTACAACCAGCAGTAGATTGGGATTCAGTTGCCCTGCCATGATGAGTCTTGTCCTAGTTGGGTAATTAGCCTTTTAGGCTATCAAGTTCTTCTACGTCTATCGTGTCTAAGTTACGGAACAACACGACAAGAATTGCTAAGCCGATCGCTGATTCAGCAGCAGCTACAGTCAAAATGAAGAACACAAAAATCTGGCCTGCTGCATCACCTAAATAATGCGAGAAGGCGACGAAGTTCATGTTCACAGCTAGCAGCATGAGTTCAATTGCCATCAACAAGATGATGATGTTTTTTCTGTTTAAGAAAATCCCCACTACAGAGATCGCAAACAGAATAGCGCCGAGGATGAGAAAGTGTGTCAATGTCAGAGTCATGCTACTCACCCTTATGATTTTTCAGCAGCATCTACAGGGCCGCGATCTACAGGTTCAGATGCCATGCTCACAATGCGTACACGATCTTGTCGTTTCACTCTCACTGCAGCACCTGGATCAAAATATTTAATGTCTTTGCGGCGACGTAAGGTCAATGCCACTGCTGCAATGATGGCTGCCAACAAAATGATGGAGGCTATTTCAAATGCATAGATATAGTGGGTGTAAATCAATTTACCTAATTCGCGTGTGTCGCCTATGTTGGCTCCCGCTACAGGCGCTGCAGAATTTTTATCAAAGAATCCTTTGAATAAGACTGCAGACATTTCCAGCACGATAATGCCACCGACCAAAGCTGCAACCGGCAAATGACTCCAGAAACCTTCGCGTAACTTCGCCATGTCTATGTCTAGCATCATGACCACAAACAAGAACAACACCATGACAGCACCAACATAAACTAGCACCAAGACAATGGCTAGGAACTCAGCTTGCAATAACATCCATATCGCTGCCGCTGAAAAGAAAGACAAAATCAAAAACAAAGCGGAATGCACAGGATTGCGGTCAGTGATGACGCGCACTGCTGCAAACACGAGCAGTGTTGAAAATGCATAAAAAAGTGCTGTAGTAAATTCCATAATTATTCTCAGCGATAAGGCGCATCGGCAGCGCGATTGGCTGCAATTTCTGTTTCATAGCGATCACCAACTGCTAATAACATTTGCTTGGTGAAGTAGAGATCACCCCGTTTTTCACCGTGATATTCCAATATGTGGGTCTCAACTATGGAATCTACTGGGCATGACTCTTCGCAGAACCCACAGAAGATACATTTAGTGAGATCAATGTCATAGCGTGTGGTACGACGTGAGCCATCATCGCGTTGTTCTGATTCGATCGTAATTGCCATTGCAGGGCAGACTGCTTCACATAATTTACAAGCGATGCAACGCTCTTCCCCATTTGGATAACGACGTAAAGCATGCAGACCACGAAAGCGTGGTGATTGCGGTGTTTTTTCTTCTGGAAATTGCACCGTGATTTTGCGCGCAAACATGTAACGACCTGTCAGAGCTAAGCCCTTGAACAGTTCGCGCAGCATAAAGCTGCCTATAAAATCTTTGATGGCTTCCATTTTATTTCAGCCTCTATTAAACATTTTCAACATGATCAACATAATTGTGCTGCACTTAGACATAGCTTAGGCATCCCTTAGGCATTGCTTAATTCCAAATATTCCAAGCCGATTGCATCCACACAGCCACAACAATTAAATAAAACAAAGTGAGTGGAATAAAAATCTTCCAACCTAAACGCATGATCTGATCAAAACGATAGCGTGGGAAAGAAGCACGCACCCAGATAAAAATCGATACCACTAAGAAGGCTTTAATTCCCAACCAAATCCAGCCCGGAATAAAATCTAATGCCGCTAATGGTGCACTCCAACCACCTAGGAACATGAGTGCAGCAAGCGTTGAAATCAAAATCATATTGGCGTATTCAGCGAGGAAGAACATCGCAAACGACATACCGGAATATTCCACCATGTGACCCGCTACGATTTCTGATTCACCCTCCACTACGTCAAATGGATGACGCGCTGTTTCAGCAATGCCCGAGATGATGTAGACCACAAACATAGGCAAAAGTGGCAACCAATTCCAAGAAAGGAAATTCAATCCCATGGAAGCGAACTCGCCTTTGGTTTGTCCGGCAACGATAGCTGATAGATTCAAACTACCCGACACCATTAAGATGATGACTAAGACAAAACCCATTGCAATTTCATACGACACCATTTGTGCTGAAGCACGCATAGCACCGAGAAACGCATATTTAGAATTTGAAGCCCAACCTGCAATGATGACGCCATAGACTTCTAATGAAGTTATCGCCATCACAAACAATAAACCTGCATTCACATTCGCAATTGCTTGTTCTGGACCAAATGGCACTACAGCCCAAGCTACTAAGGCGGGCATGATGGTCATGACAGGAGCTAATACAAACAAGGCTTTGTTGGCTTTTGCAGGTACAACGATCTCTTTGAGTAATAACTTCAATGCATCAGCAATCGGCTGCAATAAACCAGCAGGACCGACTCGGTTAGGACCCATACGCACATGCATCCAACCTATCATTTTGCGTTCCCATAAAGTCAGGTAAGCAACGCATCCCATCACAGGCAAGACGACACAAATAATTTTTATCAAGCTCCATACGACTGGCCAAAGTGGACCCAGTAGTTGACTGCCTTGACTCACAAATTGAGCGAGAAAATCTGACATCAAATTTTCTCCACCGAGATGGCACCAAACATACCGCCTAACACTGATGTTGATGCGTGAGCAGCAGCTAAACGCACAACATTGGCTGGCAAACTTGAGACGATCTCTGCCGTTAATTTAACTTGCACAGCACCTTGTGACACTCGTACTGCATCACCATGATGCAAACCTAACTTGGTAGCGAGGTCTGGCGAAATCATGACATTTGGTGCTTGTGCATCGGTGGTTTTCTGCAATGAAGCAGAACGACGGACGATGGCATCACTAAAATAAATCGGCACATCTGCAACACGTTGTAGCGCTGTGCTTGCTGCAGTTGGCGCTGTGAGTTTTAAGTCTTTGATCAGATTGTTGAGTTTTGCACTGAAGTTAGCATCAGAAACATTGTTAGTGCCTATGACTTCATTACGTATCGCTTCAGAGCTTTCATAATCAAAGCCAGCTAACTGAAGTAGATTGCCTAATACGCGTAGCACTTTCCAAGCCGGACGTGTTTCACCTAGTGGTTTCACACTGCCGTTAAAGCTTTGCGCACGACCTTCAGCATTCACAAAGGTGCCTGATGTTTCAGCGTAAGGTGCAATCGGCAAAACCACATCGGCATATTCCAAACCATGCGCATACGGTGACAATGCCACTACCATCTCAGCTTGATCGAGTGCAGTGCATGCTAAGCGAGGATCGTAACAATCTAACTCTGGCTCTGCATGCAATAAGACATAGGCTTTACGTGGATTGTTAAAAAACTCAAGTGCGTTTTTGCCAGTGCTTGGTGTTGCTTGCGCTAGATAACCACCAACAGTATTAGCTGCTTCGGTTAAATAACCAAACTGTGCTTGTGTTTGTTGTGCTATCCACTGCGCAGCAGCATGTAAAGCAGCTGCTTGTGGATGCTGCGCGACTGCATTACCCAAGAAGATAGCGCGTGGCTCACCAGAGATTAAACTTGCAGCGATTTGTTTAGCTGTGGCAGATGGTTGGCATGCAGCGAATTCAGCAGGTGCAGTCACACCTTTGTTTTGTGCGACAGCGACAGCAATTTCACCTAACAATGACAACCACTCTTGTGGTGCAGCGATACATTTATTTGCAACTGGCATCAGCAAATCATCATCACTTGCATGCACTATGCTTAAGCTTGCACCATGACGCACTGCTTGACGTAATTTTGCTGACAACAAAGGATGATCTTTACGTAAGAAGGAGCCAATTACTAATACACGTTTTAATTGACTGACTTCTTGGATAGGCATGCCTAACCAAGGCAGGATTTTTCCATCTAATGCGAAGTCTGATTGACGCAAACGGAAATCAACATTCTCTGAACCTATTCCACGTATGAGTTTTTGTAACAAACTCATTTCTTCTAATGTTGAATACGGTGCAGCGAGTGCAGCGATGGCATCAGCACCATGTTGTTTGCTGATGTTTTGTAAACCACGTGCTACATATTCCAAGGCAGTTTGCCAATCTGTGGTTTGCCATTTGCCACCTTGCTTCAACATAGGTGCAGTTAAACGCTCGGAACTGTTCAAACCTTCATAAGAGAAGCGATCGCGGTCAGATAACCAACATTCATTGACAGCTTCGTTCTCTAAAGGCACCACACGCATAACGGTGGAACCTTTTACTTGCACAACTAAGTTTGCACCCAGACTGTCATGTGGACTCACTGATTTACGACGTGAGAGTTCCCATGTACGTGCGCTGTAGCGGAATGGCTTGGAAGTGAGTGCACCGACTGGGCAAATGTCTATCATGTTGCCTGACAATTCAGAATCAACAGTGCTTCCAACAAATGCAGTGATTTCAGAATGTTCGCCACGACCTAACATGCCGAATTCCATGACGCCTGCTACTTCTTGACCAAAGCGTACACAACGCGTGCAGTGTATGCAGCGTGTCATCTCTTTCATGGAAATCAAAGGACCGACATCTTTCGGTGCAACTACACGCTTCTCTTCTTCGTAGTGAGAAGAGGAAGGTCCGTAACCAACGGTGAGATCTTGTAATTGACATTCACCACCTTGATCGCAAATTGGGCAATCGAGTGGATGATTAATCAATAAAAACTGCATCACATCTTTTTGCGCATTGATCGCTTTTTCACTATGTGTGCGCACGATCATGCCGGGCGTGACTGGTGTAGCGCAAGCAGGCAATGCCTTCGGTGCTTTTTCTACATCGACTAAACACATACGGCAGTTAGCCGCTATCGATAATTTTTTGTGATAGCAGAAATGCGGAATGTAAGTGCCCAAACGATTGGCAGCTTCCATCACCATACTGCCCTCAGGCACTTCGACTTTTTTGCCGTCTATTTCAATTTCAACCATGGCTTCGCTTTATTCCGTCAGAGTGTGGTCATGGGTACCAAACACCGCTTATGCTCGATGTGATACGCAAATTCATCAGTGAAATTTTTAATCATGGCGCGCACTGGCATTGCAGCGGCATCGCCGAGTGCACAGATAGTACGACCTTGAATACCATCTGCCACTTTATTCAACATGTCGAGATCGCCAGGTCTGCCCTGACCATGCTCCATTCTATGCACCATGCGATACAACCAACCTGTGCCTTCACGACAAGGTGTGCATTGACCGCAGGATTCTTCATAATAAAAATATGAAAGACGCAGTAAGGATTTCACCATGCAACGTGTTTCGTTCATGACGATGACTGCACCTGAACCCAACATTGAACCTGCTTTGGCGATGGAATCGTAATCCATGTCGGTTGCCATCATGACGTCAGCGGTTAATACTGGCATGGATGATCCACCAGGAATCACTGCTTTAAGTTTTACGCCTTCACGCATACCACCTGCTAACTCTAATAACTTAGCAAACGGCGTACCCAACGGCACTTCATAGTTACCTGGCTTAGCAACATCGCCTGAGACTGAAAAGATTTTAGTGCCACCGTTATTCGGTTTACCTAAACCTGCGTAGGCTTCACCACCCAAGTTCATGACGAACGGAACAGCAGCAAATGTCTCAGTGTTATTAATGGTGGTTGGTTTGCCATACAAACCAAAGCTTGCAGGGAAAGGTGGTTTAAAACGTGGCTGACCTTTTTTGCCTTCTAAGGATTCCAACAAAGCAGTTTCTTCACCGCAGATGTAAGCACCATAACCATGATGCGCATGCAATTGAAATGAGAAATCAGTACCTTGAATACGATCACCTAACCAACCTGCTGCACGTGCTTCTTCTAATGCATCTTCAAAACGTGCATAGGTATCCCAGATTTCACCATGGATGTAGTTATAGCCTACGGTGATGCCCATGGCGTAAGCGCCTATGGCCATGCCTTCAATTAAAGCATGCGGGTTGTAACGCAGGATGTCACGATCTTTGAATGTACCTGGCTCGCCTTCATCCGAATTACAGATTAAGTATTTTTGTCCAGGGAATTGACGTGGCATGAAGCTCCACTTCAAACCAGTCGGAAAGCCTGCACCACCTCGACCACGTAATGACGATGCTTTTAATTCTGCAATGACTTGTTCAGGTGTGATGTTTTCAGACAGGATGCGTTTTAACGCGCTATAACCACCACGCTTCACATAGTCAGCTAAATGCCAATTCTCGCCGTTTAAACCAGCGAGTATGAGTGGATTGATATGACGATCATGCAAGCAAGTCATTTTTTCAATTCCTCTACTAATGCATCAATTTTTTCATTACTCATGTGGCTGCACATACGTTTGTTATTCACTAGTAGTACAGGCGAATCACCACAGGCGCCCATGCACTCACCTTCTTGCAGTGTGAAAGCACCATCGCTGGTTGTGTCTAGAAAATCTATACCTAACTTTTGTTTTAAATAATTTGCTGCTACTTCTCCACCTGACAATGCACACGGCAAGTTGGTGCAGATAGTAATTTTATGTTTGCCAGTTGGCTTTAAGTTATACATGGCATAAAAGGTAGCCACTTCTTGCACTGCGATTGCAGTCATACCAAGATAGTTGGCTACATCTTTCATTACCTCTGGCGAAAGCCATCCTGTTTCATCCTGCGCAATAGCGAGCGCTGCCATCACAGCGGATTGTTTTTGATCAACTGGATATTTCGCGATTTCGCGATCAATTTTTTTCACTGCTTGTTCTGATAACTGCATGCTCTATGCCTTCTGCAACGCACCGACTTAACGGTCGATTTCACCAAAAACAATATCTTGCGTACCAATAATCGTGACTGCATCTGCAATCATGTGGCCGCGCGCCATTTCATTTAATCCTTCAAGATGTGCATAACCAGGTGCACGTATCTTTAAGCGATAAGGTTTATTCGCACCATCAGATACGAGATAAATACCGAACTCACCTTTAGGATGTTCAACCGCTGCATACGCTTCACCAGCTGGCACATGGAAACCTTCGGTAAAGAGTTTGAAGTGATGAATCAACTCTTCCATGTTGGATTTCATATCTACGCGATGTGGCGGTGCGACTTTATGATTGTCCGACATGACTGGACCTTGATTGTTATGCAACCACTCTACGCATTGTTTAATGATGTTATTTGACTGACGCATTTCTTCTATGCGCACTAAATAACGATCATAACAATCGCCATTCACACCTACAGGCACATCAAATTTCAATAAGTCATAGACTTCATAAGGCTGCTTCTTACGTAAATCCCATTCAATCCCTGAACCACGCAACATAGGACCAGTAAAGCCCATCGCTAAAGCTCGTTCAGGTGAGACCACACCAATACCTACTAAACGCTGCTTCCAGATACGGTTATCTGTTAACAAGGTTTCGTATTCATCGACATAGGTAGGAAAACGATTGGTGAAGTCTTCAATGAAATCAAGCAATGAGCCCTGACGATTTTCATTTAAGCGTGAAATAGCGCGACCATTACGAATCACTGAAGCTTGATACTGCGGCATAGTGTCGGGCAAATCACGATACACACCGCCTGGACGATAGTAAGCTGCATGCAAACGCGCACCAGAGACAGCTTCATAGCAATCCATTAAATCTTCACGTTCACGGAATGCATACAAGAACACACCCATTGCACCCACGTCGAGCGCATGTGCACCCAACCATAAGAGATGGTTGAGTAAGCGTGTGATTTCATCAAACATCACACGTATGTATTGCGCACGCATAGGCACTTCTACACCTAGCAATTTTTCAATTGCCATTACATAGGCGTGCTCATTACACATCATGGAGACATAATCCAATCTGTCCATGTAAGGCACAGATTGTAGGAAGGTTTTTTCTTCCGCTAATTTTTCTGTGGCGCGATGTAATAAGCCTATGTGCGGATCAGCACGTTGTATGACTTCGCCATCTAACTCTAATACCAAGCGCAACACACCATGCGCTGCAGGATGTTGAGGGCCAAAGTTGAGTGTGTAATTTTTAATCTCAGCCATGATTATTTGATTCCATAATTTTCTTCACGTATGACACGCGGTACATTTTCACGCGGCTCAATGGTGACGGGCTGATAGATGACGCGTTTTTGTTCAGGGTCGTAACGCATTTCTACATAACCTGAAACTGGGAAATCTTTGCGGAATGGATGACCAATAAAACCATAGTCAGTCAGGATGCGACGTAAATCATTATGACCATCAAACAAGATGCCAAATAAATCGAAGGCTTCGCGTTCATACCAATTCGCAGAAGACCACAATTCAGCAATGGAAGGAATGATGGGCATGGCGTCATCCGGTGCAAAGGTACGTACTCGCACACGCCAATTTTTATGAATAGAGAGTAGATGAACCACGGCTGCAAAACGTGCACCACTCCACGCACCATCACCGTAGGTGGAATAATCCATGCCACATAAATCGGTGAGCTGCGAGAATTGCAAACGCTGATCATCACGCAAAATTTGCATCGCAGATAAATAGTCTGCTGACTTTACAACGATGGTGATTTCACCCAGTGCGCGATCTATGCTTTGCAACTTTTCAGCCAAAGCTTCTTTTAACGCGCCTTCAAGCGACTCTAGTTTGGTGCTCATGATTAACGCGCGATCGTGTTGGTACGACGAATTTTATTTTGCAACTGCATGAAGCCGTATAACAACGCTTCTGCAGTGGGAGGACATCCTGGCACATAGATATCAACCGGCACAATGCGATCGCATCCACGTACAACGGAGTAGGAGTAATGATAGTAACCACCACCATTAGCACATGAACCCATAGAGATCACCCAACGTGGTTCTGCCATCTGGTCATACACTTTTCGTAAAGCAGGTGCCATCTTGTTGCACAAGGTACCGGCCACAATCATTACGTCAGATTGACGTGGTGAGGGACGAAACACCACACCAAAACGATCAAGGTCATAACGTGATGCGCCTGCATGCATCATCTCAACTGCACAGCAAGCCAATCCAAACGTCATAGGCCACATGGATCCAGTGCGGGTCCAGTTAATTAGTTTATCAGCCGTCGTAGTGACAAAGCCTTCGTTTAATAGTCCTTCGATTGCCATGACTTATTCCCAATCTAGAGCGCCTTTTTTCCATTCGAAAATGAGACCTATCGTTAACACACCGAGAAAGATCATCATTGCCCAGAATCCCAGCATACCAACATCACGCATAGCAACTGCCCATGGCACTAAAAAGGCCACTTCGAGATCAAATAAAATAAATAAAATTGCGACCAGGTAGTAGCGTACATCGAATTTCATACGCGCATCTTCAAAGGCTTCGAATCCGCATTCGTAAGCAGAAGTTTTTGCTGAATCTGGTCGATGAGGTGCCAGCAATCGTCCTAAAACTTGAGGTGCGACGCCGACTAAGATGCCCACAAAAATGAACAGCAGAATAGGAAGGTAATTTTCAAGATTCACGATATTTAGCAATACAAAAAAATTTGATTTTGAGCGAAAAAATCAAATATGAAGCCAAAATGACAACTCTGTCATTTCAACAAAAAGCCAGCAAAGATTTCCTATGCTGGCCTACTTATTCTCATATTCCCTATATGGTGCCGACGGCGAGACTCGAACTCGCACAGCTTTCGCCACTACCCCCTCAAGATAGCGTGTCTA
>JAIXOW010000079.1 GCA_027486615.1 Oxalobacteraceae bacterium
AGCGCTTTGTAGAATCAACACACTTTATATGATCGCTCGTGCCGGCTCCGGCCACATTGGCAGCAGCTTCAGCAGTATGGACATCATGTCTTGGCTGCAGATCAACGAGCTTCGCACAGGTGTACCAAATGATTCGAGTACCCCAAACGATATTTTTTTCTCATCCAAAGGCCACGATGCCCCCGGCCTCTATAACACCTGGTTCGGCCTTGGTAAACTTGACTTCGATCTAATTCATCAACTGCGTCGCCTGAATGGTTTGCCCGGTCACCCTGATGTATCGACACCCAACGTTGTGACCAACACCGGCTCGCTTGGGATGGGGGTTTCCAAAGCGAAGGGAATGATTATTGCCAACAGGCTACAAAAAAAATGTGGGAATGTATTTGTTTTGACCGGCGATGGGGAGCTTCAGGAAGGTCAGTTCTGGGAGTCGCTGGTTTCTGCAACCAATAACAAACTCCACGAATTGGTGGTCATCATTGACCACAACAAGCTTCAATCTGACACGCTGGTATCCAAGGTGAGCGACTTGGGCGATCTTGAAGCCAAGCTCACCGCATTTGGTTGGCATGTCGCTCGCTGTGACGGTCACGATCTAAAAGCGATTTCTGAAATCCTAGCCGCCTTTAAAAGTGTTATTGACAAGCCCAAGGTTCTAATCGCTGACACTATCAAGGGCAAGGGTGTTTCCTTTATGGAACACACCTCTATTGATTCAGATGTTGAGTTTTATAAGTTTCACAGCGGTGCGCCAACAGATGATGCCTATGTCAAGGCCGCACAAGAGTTGATCGATGCTGTAAATTTTCAGTTAGCTACCCTTCATCAAAGTGAACTGGAACTCGAAGCAGTCACTCGTCCGGCTGTAGCACAACCGAAAAATCTGCAACGACTAATTAATGCTTACTCTAACGCCCTTATCGAACAGGCTCAGAAGAATCCCAAAATCGTTGCCCTGGATGCCGACCTGATTCTTGATACTGGCCTGATTCCATTTCAGAAAAAATTTCCGGATCGCTTCATCGAATGCGGCATTGCTGAGCAAGATATGGTATCCCAAGCTGGCGGAATGGCGTTGAACGGATTGCTGCCCATCGTGCACTCATTCGCTTGCTTTCTCTCCTCTCGACCCAACGAGCAAATCTACAACAACGGAACAGAACAAACGAAAATTATATATGTTGGCTCACTCGCTGGAGTTATTCCCGGTGGTCCAGGTCACTCACACCAGGCTGTTAGAGATATTGCGTCATTGATGAACATGCCGGGTATGGTAATGGTGGAGCCGTGCTGCGAGGATGAGGTTGGCATGCTGCTTGATTGGTGTATCAATACAGCACCAGCTAGTAGCTATTTGAGACTGGTTTCCCTTCCTTGGGAAGTGCCGTATCAGTTACCGGAAGGCTATCACCCAAAAATTGGCCAAGGTGTAACTCTTGTGGCAGGAGCTGACATCACCATAATTGCTTATGGGCCTGTGCTTCTTAGTGCAGCAGTCGCTGCGTCAAGAATTCTATCCCAAGA
The DNA here is from genome assembly GCA_027486615.1 of Oxalobacteraceae bacterium. GTDB lineage: Bacteria > Pseudomonadota > Gammaproteobacteria > Burkholderiales > Burkholderiaceae_D > Pernthalerella. Next base: position 1,528 of record JAIXOW010000079.1, read on the forward strand.
AAAAAAACTTTCCGTAAAAGTAATCAATTTGCCATGGCTTAACAGAGTAGATAATGAGTGGCTAAAAAAAGAACTCAAGGGTTGCCGAAAGCTGTTGTCCATGGATAACCACTATGACACTGGCGGTCAAGGCGATTTGATTGCGAAGGCCTTAGCACAGGCTGGAATAGAAATTGAGTTTCATAACTTGGGTATTGCTCAAATCCCGCCGTGCGGAACTAATCCCGAAGTTTTGAATGCAGTTGGGTTAGATACAACCGCTATTGTAAGGGCTCTTGCTAATTAACTAGCGATGACAGCTGAAACAACAAAAAATAATGATTCAAAATGTAATTAATCGCGCTAGGAAGGCTATTTTAGCGCGTACTCACTATGAATTATCATGTGCTGAGCCAGATGTAGCTGTGTGTTTACTTCACATTTTGCCTAAGTCTGTTCTACGCGTGAGTAAATCTCATGGCAGCAGCAAGGATATTATTCATACCGAGGCAGTGTTATCAGAGTCTAATCTGAAGTCCAATAGAATTTATGTGGGACGCGGAATTGATGGCTCAATGGCACTTTTCCGATATTTTTTCTCAAAAAAACATAAGGGGATATACACACACTTTATTTACAATATACCTGGTAGTAATTTGTCATCAATATTAGTGATACGTCTATTTGCAATCCGTGCAAAAGTATATTTTCGTTCTCACAATGCTGAATACTTACATCGATTAGAAACTGCACACGTATCGCAAGGATATGCACGTTTTAGAAACAAAATTCTAGCGATAAAGCGAGTAATTTCAGATTATTTTATTGGTAAGGTTGTTAGCAACGTAATTGCTATCTCTAGATCTGACATAACAGATTACTGGAGCCATCTAACCGGGAATTGCTACTATTTTCCCTACATCACACAATCAGATATGACTCCTGCTGGTCATACATATGGGGCTTGTTCTGGACTTACAAAGATTGTTTCTTTAGGTACAGTTATTCAAAAAGGGGAAATTGCACTTCGGCAAGAAATTAATTTTTATGACTATGTTCGTGCACTAGAAGATGAAGTTGCATCCCATTACTTATTTATTCAGTCTGCAGCACAGAAGCCAGAGCTCGCGCCAAGTCGAGTCAAATGCTTATTTCCGGTTGAATCACTTTCATCACTCCTCGCTGACGCATCTGCAGTCGTATTGTCGGCATCGGAAGGTCGAGGCACAAAGACAAAATTGGTTGACGCGGTTGTTCAAGGATTACCTGTAATCGCTCCTTATTCTTTGTTGCGCAAACTTGATGTAGAGTATCTTCAATCAGTTATTCCCTTTAAAGATCACTCTATTGAGTCATTTACTGCTGCCATTTTAACCCTTAGGAATTTTGATTATGGCGCAAGCGCTCATAATGGGCGCTTAATACAACAAATGATGAGGCTTCAGGTCGCTGATTTCGCTCAAACAGCAATAGTATCTTTTCAAAAAAGTAGTAATGCAATAGCTATTCTGTCAGTAGCCTATATCGATCATATCGATTACATCAGGCACTTCTGTTACATGGCAAAGCGAAATACTAGCTTAGAGTTACGATTGTTTTTCATATGCAATAATACTATCGAGCAATTCAGGGAGATAGAATTACAGTTTGGTAGCATGTTTATTCCTGAGAACTTGACTATTGAATTAACTCTTGGTTTTGCACCTCCTTACTCCGCGCAGGAAAAAACAGAGTACTCTGAGCGAATTGGGTCGTATCGGCATGCTGCTGCCTTGCATTTTGGCCTTTCTTTAATCAATTTTAGAGATTTTTCTCAGATTTTGATTATCGATCCAGACTTTATCGTTTTAACTGAGAATGGACTGTGCGATCTTTCTCGGCGACTTGCCTCATTTCCGCAACTGGATGCAATCAATACGATCTGGAATCCAGCTTTAGAAACTCACAATTTATCAGACGTGTGTCCGCACTTTTTTCTTTTCAAATCTGAGCGATTTGCAAAGTCGCAATTAGATTTCACCCCAGAACTAGACGTTATAAGTAAGAATTCTCCGTTATCAAAGTGGGTAATTGGTGAAAGTCGGAAGCGAAAGACTCTTTTTGGCCAGGCAGTATTTAATGCCCTTTACATGATGACGATTCGAGGCACGTCGCGAGATACGGGTTTTCGCGTCATTTGCCTAAGTAAGAAAGCTAACATCGAAAGACTGACATTTGTCGGTAATCAGACTTTTGTGAAGTACGTAAAAAATCTACAAAAAATGAAACTTGAATGGTTGCTGTGGTTTGCGCCGCGCCGGCGACAGTATTTTTATAACGGCCTTCGATGTTCACATATTGGGAACCGATATTTAAATGAAGGAGAGCTCCATGTTCTTAAGACGCAGTTTGGTAACATAGTGTCTTTACATACCCGATCCAAATTTTATAAAGATGAGCAACTTACGAACATCGGGAACTGGGTAGCAAAACGATGGAGTAAAGATGAGAAACTTGCGAACAATGGGAACTGGGTAGCAAAAAGATGGAGAAGTATCTGGTCATGAGTCTAAAAACAAAGCTGCGCAACGTTGTAAAAGTGAGTGTTGAGCGCCTAAAAATGGCGCGCACTTCTAACAACAAATTTACGAGTGATCCTCAAATACAAGATATTCCGAAAAAGAAAATCCTTTTCGCAAACTCTGTTCCCGCGTTCAAGAATTCAACAATCCTAGACTCGATTTTGGCTGAATATTTTCAATGCCGAGGTCACGATGTATATGTATCGGTTTGTGATGGAGTGCTTGCCGCATGTCTCAATTGTAAGTATGGAAATCTTAATGGCCCTTTCAGTCTTGAGAATGATACTTGGAGAGACCATGAGTCGACTTGCGTTCGATGCCGAGCCAATGCTGTGCAATTCAAAGAAATTAATAAAGAGTTAATTAATTTTTCGCGATTTAATGATTCCACAAGTGTTAAAGAATTTGAGGCCAGTATCCAGCATATGGATCCAGAGAGCCTCAGAGCTATAAAAGCCCATGGAGTCGCACTTTATGAACATGCGCGCGCAGGAACAATCCGATTTTTCGCCAAAGGGCGGCCAGAAGATGAACCTAACTACCATATTGTTTTTAGACGCTATCTGGTTGCAGCGTATCAAACGGCAAATATTTTTGCATCTTTATTTTCACAATTTAAACCTGATGTTGTTGTAGCCCATCATGGAATTTACGTGCCACAAGGCATCATCGTTGATTTGGCGAAAGCGCAGGGGATTCGTGTAGTTACATGGACACCATCTTATCGTCGCGGCACATTTATGTTCTGTGAAGGTGACACTTATCACAAAGTGATGCCCAGTCACTGCCCCCAAATGCGTAAACTTTCGGCAGACGAAGATATTAAAATACTCGAATACATACGATCTCGAGCTCAAGCATCATCAGATTGGATCTGGTTTAATAAAAACAGTGAAAAAACAAAAACCAATATCAGGGAGCAATACAAAATTGCTCCAGGTGCCAAAATAGTAGCCTTGTATACGAATGTGTTTTGGGACGCGCAACTCCATTTTGATGACGCCATCTATTTAGACATGCTTGATTGGCTGGAAGATACTATCCGTATTTTTGAAAAAATGAAGAACGTGCATCTGCTAATTCGGGCACATCCTGCGGAAGTATCGGGATTCGTGCCATCACGGCAGAGGGTAGATCATATGCTTGAGGATATGGTCAAACATTCTCCGAATATTTCAATAATTGCATCTGATGATACTCAGTGCAGCTACGCATTGGCGGACGCTTCAAATTTCACAATCGTTTACGGATCAAAGATTGCTATTGAACTGGCAGCGATTGGGAAAAAAGTGATTGTGTGCGGAGAAGCCTGGGCAAAAGGTAAAGGCTTTACTTTTGACATTCAACACCGAACCCAATATCAGCCAATGGTTGAGGCCTTTCTTTCTGAGTCTGATGAGTTGGGAGCGGAACGCATAGCTGATGCTCGTTCCTATGCATCGTGGTTTTTTTTCCAGAAAATGATGCCGATAGAGCTCATTAATCCAACAGGCGATAAAGCTCAACCTTACGTGCGAAAACGGGACGTCAATCTTGTAAACATATCCCAAGCTCCTGGTCTCTCAGCATTGGTGAACGGAATCCTTTTGGGTACCCAATTTGAACTCCCTACACCAGATTACCCGTCATCTTTAGTTTAAAAAGTGAGATTTTATAAAATGGCTAATTTTTTTGAAGAGAAGGAAATATGTTTGAGGGCACTTCAGACGCGGCAGGAGATTGATCAATCTTCTCGGCGGATTGCTGAACTTGGGCTAGAGAGCCATCATGACAGACAAAAGGATTGGGATACGCTATTAACTTTCATGGCAGTATCAACTGTCTCGACTAGACAATTTCGCATGCTTGATGCTGGTAGTGGTGCTAAGTCTGTGATATTGCAATGGGTAAGGCAAAAATTCTCTGATGCGGAATTATTTGCTTGCGATCGAGTAGAGCAGAAACGCAAACTATTTAACGAATTGAAGGTAGCTTTTTCTGTTCAAGAAATGAGTAAGTCAAATTATGCGAGTGGTTTTTTTGATTTTATTGCGTCAATTTCCGTTATTGAACATGGGGTGGATGTGCCAGGGTTTTTTCGTGAGGCCCATAGGCTTCTTAAACCTGGCGGGATTCTTACAATTTCTACAGATTATTGGCAGGACAAAAGAGAGTTTCCAGGAAAATTTCCTTACGGTGAGCAATATGGCCCAATGAAGCTTTTTTCAAAAGATGAAATATTGAATTTATGTCAGTATGCAGAATCAATTGGGTTTGAGATCATTAACGGTATTGACCCTCTCCAACTTAATTGTTCAGAAATGGCGGTACGTTGGGACCGCATGGAAGAAGATTACACATTCTGTTTTTTGCCTTTACGTAAATCTGTGACGACTAATTAAAGTGTGGATCACAACGAATTTAGTTAAGTAACAAAACTGGGATTCATTTAGGCCAAAAATATAATTCATATTGATTGATTCATTCATAACAGTACAGAACTGGCATTGGGAGGATTAAGCAAAATTTTGTCCTCAAGTTCACAAAGAGTTGGTTTGATTAATTAATTAATGGTGTTGCTTAGATAATTGCTAGTAATTGGAGTTGTTACTGAACACGCTGAAAACTTTATTTCATCAGAAGTAATTTGGCAATCCACCTTAGGATAGCTTTACTTGGAAAAAGATTATTCTTGAATAAGTGGAGTTTTTTTGAAACGTTCTAAATTTTATAATTCAAAATCATGAATGCCCTTAAACGGAGGAGATGCTTGTTCAGCAATCCTTAGAGATTATATTTTAACTCTTTCTTTACTTTACAATTAAATTTGCAAGTACGTTGAATTGCTTCTGAAATTTCATAGATAACAATGGGTGACTAGACTGAGGTTTTAACTTAACAGGTATCAGAAGTTTTCCTTAATGACTTTTATTATGATGACTTCAATCCCAGATAAATCTGCAACTAGTTTATTTAATCGCACGATCTCTTGTTTGTTACCTTTGAATCTCTTGGTTTGATAGGCTTGCATCCCGTAATTTATACCTTGCGCCATCCTTAATAATTTTCCTTTACGTTTTCCTATTTCTTCACGCGCTTGGCATTGGAACCTGCCGTTGACGGTTAGGAAATTGATTTGTAAAAGAAGGGTGACTATTTGTTCCGGTTTAGTACTTTGAACTTAAAGCATATTAGTTACTATTATCTAAGAAAGATTAATAAAATTTCTCCCGTTTAGAGTGATGCTAAAAATCAAATTAGATCAAACTTGAAAAAACCGACTTAATATAAAAATAAAATTTATAAAAGTATAAATTCAATTAAAAAAATATGAAAATAAATTTAAAAGATAACGTATCCAGATTTTATCCGGTTACGATAATTATTCCTCCGGTTGTTTGTCACAATTTAGATCCGCATACAGGTATACCATTCATGCCACATATGGCAGCACACCTGGCAGGTACATTGAAACATCGAGGTAATAGACAAATACAGGTTATAGATTGTTTTGGGCTTCAGCCAAATAAGCGACAACTCATAGGTGAGTTCATGCTAATGGGTGAGGATGCAAAGTGGGTTGCGTCACGTATCCATAGAGAAACAAAAGTATGCTTTGTATATTGCAGAACAATAGCTGAATTTGTCGCCGTTGAAAAATTAATAGAGGCAAAAAAAAAAAAAAAAAAAGACATTGCAGTTGTTCTCTTTGAAAATATTCAATCAGTAACTTCGTATTCTTTGCAGAATATTGCAGAAGATTTTTTGAATAAAGGTGCAGATTGTATTCTTATGGGTGAACCAGAGGATAGAGTTATTGAAGTTACTCTTCAATTGGAACAAAAACAATCTTTGGAAAACATTAACGGATTGGCGTTTTTAGGAAAGAGAGGTGTAACCTTTAC
>JAIXOW010000316.1 GCA_027486615.1 Oxalobacteraceae bacterium
AATTAATGAATTATAAGAATAATAATATGGTTTAGGTCAAAATTTATTTTTAGTAATACTTGACCATTTGTGTGGTAGAAAGAGCTCGTGCTAAGCTGGATTGACGAATTTTATTTTTCACTTTTGTTAACGGTTTCAAAGTGTGGACTTTTTTGTTGTCGATCTTTGAAATTTTTTTCCCCCCATCGTAATTCTTGACATCAATCATTATTTTGATACCAGAATTTTGATTCAAAATCTCAATTTAGGTTCTAGAAAACAATTTTCCTTGAATTCACCTTTCACTTTGAATTGAGTCAGAGTCTTGTAATCGTATAAGTCTTCGTGATATATCACCAAAATCTGATGATATTTTTTGCCCTCGAATTCTGAGCAAACATTGCCTGCAAAAGCTCTTAAAAAGTTTAAATACTCTTTTATTACTGATGTTTTCTTAACCTTGATTTGGACGTGACTCAGCATTTTTTTATTTTTGATGGATTTGGATTGGGAAAACGATAATATTAAATCACTTTTTCAAAACTTGCTTGTGAGAATTAGGTTTTTCCATCGAAAACCTCTGAGGGGATTATTACAGTGAACACCATTACTTCCAGAATTTCTGACAGTGTGAAGTAATTGCGACCCCAACAGAATGAGGGGTTCCTTCTGACAGTGTGAAGTAATTGCGACCCAAGCAGAATTAGTGTGTCCACAGATCCGTGGATAAGTATTGTTGAAATCTACAAGTTCTCCAAGGGCCAAGAGGCTAATGCAAGTGATAATTTCAGGAGAAATTGACATTTTTTGAATTTAAATGTTCTTTTACAACCTCAGCCAATTTTCAATGATTGTATTGTTAAAATCTTCAAGTTCTCTAAGGGCTGATATGTATTGTTGAAGTCTACAAGTTCTCCAAGGGCTGATACCTATTGTTCAATTGTACAAGTTCTCCAAGGGCTCATATGTATTATTGAAATCTTCAAGATCTCTAAGGGCCAAGAGGCTAATGCCTCTAATAATTTGAGGAGAAATTGACATTTTGAAGGAAATGAAATCTTGAATTCAATGCTCGTAATCGTGAAATATTAAAAGTTATATTTACTTTGGATTAATGTTTTTTTAAACAATTTGCAAAGCACCCTAATGTTCTGTTTGAAATTGCACACATTGCATTTTTAATATCTGTTTTTTTCACGATGCATTAAATTACGAATGTAATTTGAGCTCAGAAGCAAATGCTGAGGTTTCATATCTTATCCAAGTTCAAATTGAAGACGTAGCTAAATGTAACAATTTGCTAATGCGTAAAAAAATATGAAAACAATTTCCACCAACTCTATCAAAGATCTGCAGAAAAAATGTGCACAAAGTGCAAAAAGTTACGACTTTATAATCATTTTTGAGATAATAATTTTAATAAGATAAACTTTTTTAATATACTATTCGTATTTGGGAACATCTTGAAGATCTTGGATAAGAAGTGAACACAAAATGCCAAACTAGTTAATTTTTTTTACAAACATCGGCTTTTAATTAAAAAGTGAACATTCATTAATATTAAACCTATTCAATTTGATTTTTAATACTACTACTATTAAATAAATGAATGAAAGAAATTTAATTTCTGCCACCTGTTGAATAAATTTTATGCTGAAAATGAAAAATCAAAATATGTACTTTAAGTGTACTCGCTAAGTGTGCTTGCAATAGAGAAGGTTCTTTTGGTTTAGATTGTTGTGCCAAACAAACCAATGCTGATCTGGCTGCTAAAGCAACCTCAGTTGCTGTTTGCGATGGTTTCGATGTCGGCCACGAGGAAATCACTTGTTGTCGTTGCTTGCAAATTCTCTATTTTAGAGTTTTTGCCAAGTGACTTTTTCTCAATTTTTAGAATTTGAGATTCAGCTTGAAAACAATATGATTTCTGTACTTTGGCATAGCACTTTTCAGGGCCTTTTTATTGTTGTTACGAATCAAAGTTGCGATTTTTTTGTAATTTTTCACGTCGATCATGATGTTTATGTTTGACTTTCCAAAAAGCTCTATTGCTGAAGTTTCCCATTGCCTTTCCTTTTTGAAATGAGGAAATTTACGATTGATGTCCAAACAATTGATACCTTCCGTATCCAATTGTTGTTCAAAAGTATTTGAACTAAGATTGACTGACCTTGCTAGGCCTTGGCTGAGGAGAAAAGTTGCTGAAGCAATTCGATTCCGTCGATGACAGTTTGTGAAAAACGTTCACGTTGTTTCGGTCGGAATTATTGTAATAGTGCGTTTGAGACCTGCTGGGAATGTTTTTTTCTTGTCATGAAGGCCCTTAAGGGATTTCCTTTTCTTTTTCTTGTAGATTAATTGCATAAGAATTATATCTACTTGTAATAAAAGATATTTTATAATTGAAGCTACGAAGAAATCTGTTTTAACTGACAATGTCCATTTGCAAATCTATTATAACATGGTCAAAGTTTTGGACTTGAGATGACGATGTAACGATTTGTCGCAGACAAAAAAAATTCTGGAATGATTGGTGTTCAGGACCTTATTTACACTCAAAAAGCTGGTAGCTTCTTCAGATTTTGGAAAATTGTCTTGCCGTTGTCAACATTTTGTTGTATTTTTTTTCTTTTTCTTTTGTAATGTTGTCAATTATGTTTTGCTCTTGATTTGCAGCTTTGCCGTGATACCAAGTTTTTACCTCTATCCACTGGGGTTAAAAAGTTCATCAAATTTATTGGCATGTTGATCCCAGAGCATTACAGCTTTCTTGATTCTTCGTCATTTTCTTGACAAATAATTTCATTCCCTGTTGAGAAATGATGGTTGTGTGGTAATCGAGGCTGACCTCGTGAAAGAGATCGCTGTGAAAGATGAGTGTTTGTTCCACTTATGTTTGCATTATTTTCAATTAGAAATTTTACAATTTCATTTCTACACGACTCCTTTTTCAATAAGATATTTTACAATATCTCTTCCATTTTCAATCAGATATTTTGCAATAGTGTTTCCTTTTTGTTGAAAAGAAGATTGTGCACGCATTGATATTCAAGGCACTGCTAGACATTAGTCACAAAAGTCATTGTGACTTCTATTCTCGTAATTCATCATGATTTTCTCGAACTTTTTGCATGCTTTGGGTTTTTGCCGACAGTCAAAAAGTCTGAATTACTCTCAGTAAAACTTTTTCAAATGAAGAATGTGAGAATTCCGTTAAATTTCTCGAAATCCAATCCGAGCTTTATTTATGTCTTGCATTTTGACCCCAAAAGAGTAGAAACATGTTTTTTGCATTTTGCTAATTGACTTAGACGAAACAAAATTGTGTTTTGTTATTCAATGCATTACTCTCAAAAATCTTGTTGTAAAATGTTTCAATCAATCTTTTCGGTGAAGTGTTTTGGTCATTCAGCAAAACTGAATTTTTCCTTTTTGGACAAACTCGTTGGTGAGATAGGCAGAATGTGTAAATTGTAAATAAAATTTACAATAGACGACTCTTTTCTTTCAGGTTTGATGTGTATATCCTTGAGTTCAAAGATATGAATTAAAAAGTAAAACGGATGAGCATTGATTCTCAATAAAACTTCTTCGGGGATGAGTTGGATTAACATTTCCCATTTTTTCTACTTGAACCTTATTTATAACATCTTGCCTCAATTACTCTGTTTATTTTCATCCATTTTTTTCACAATGCTAAGTGAGTTGTCTTTTGCGTCCATGTTGCACTAAATCTAAAAAGTGCTTACATTCCAGTAATAATTCCGACACCATGGCCGTGTCCAAGAGTCGGAATATACAAGTACACAAAATCGCTTGCAGGTAATCTTGTCGGTTTGAATTCACATCTGAAGGTCATTTTCAAAAATTATTGGAAGTCCAAGCGTTCATGATTTGCTTGTTCAAATTGATTTTTTGCAGTTTTTGTTGTTGTGTGTCACTTTGGTTGTTTGTATTTGTTTGTCAGAATATAACTTGCATGGTTGCCAAGAATTCTTTTCTCATTATCAGATGTCTTTGATTTGGCGAATACCAATTCAATTTTTTTATAAACACAAAGTCATTTGAGCAGACACCTTTATCTCTACAAGTACTAGCTTGTTTAAAGTCCACAGTAACCGTACCAATAATCCTTTCTAAAGGATATTTATAAACCGTTCGAAAAACTGAAATTTGTGTGGCTTTATTGAAAACGTACCTTTTTTGTTTTCTTTCATTCCACTCATCAACGAAAGTAGGTGGAAGTAGATAAAATTGCCAAGCTCACAGATAATGCCTTTTCACATGGTCTTTTTAGTAGTGGCATGGGGACGACTTTTTGACCATAGCCTGGAGCCAGAGTAACCACAGCGTTTAATAAATCAAAAAGAATTTATTGAACTGGCATATGAGTGATATGCCAGAGACGTTGTTGTTACTCTGGCTTCAGGGTGTGGTCACAACGCCAAAACTAAAAAGACCATGTGAAAAGGCATTATCTGTGAGCTTGGCATTGTTTTGCAAGTTTTTTGAAAAACTTGCGTTCTTTGGCCATGTCACAGAGCGAGATGTATGGCCTGAATCTCCAAGTACACAGAAATGCCAAGCTTACACATGACGCCTTTTCACATGGTCTTTGTTAGTGTTGGCTTTGGGGCGACTTGTACAACCTATGACCATAGACAGGAGCCAGAATAAAATTGAGCCGCAACATCTTCTGGCAAGTCGGAAAAGAATTCATCTTTTAACATCATTTATTGAGATGGAATATGTACTTTAAATTAGTACTTATTGATTTTCAATAAAACATGAAATTCTTTTCCTTCAACTTGCTAGAAGGCGTTGCACTGAGATTTTACTCTGCTTCCTGACTGTGTTCACAAACAGTACAAGTTGCCCCACCCTCAACACTAGAAAGACTATCTGAAAAGGCCTTATCTGAGAGCTTGCCAATTTTGCAAATCCCTTGTAAAGAAATACCATCTGAAAATGTATTACGTGTGAACTTGCCATCGTTTTGCACGTTTTTTAAAAAAACTTTGCAAGTTTGTAAGTAGACAAAAATGACAAGCTCACACATAACGCCTTTTCACATGGTCTTTGTTAGTGTTGGCGTTGGGGTTACTCGTACTCTTTGTGATCACAGGCAGGAAACAGGGTAAAATTTGAGCGCAACGTCTTATGACAAGTCCGAAAAGAATTGCTCTTTTATTGAGACGAATATGTGCTTTAAATTGGTTCATATTGTTTTTCGAAGAAAAAGTTAAATTGTTGTGGTTTAACAACTTGCCAGAAGGCGTTGCGGCTCAATTTTACTCTGGGTCCTGTCTATAGTCATAAGTTGTACAAGTCGCCCCAACGCCAATACTAAGAGAGACCATTTGAAAATGCGTCATCTGTGAGCTTAGCATTTTTGTGTACTTGGAGATTCAGATCACACATCTGGCCCTGTGACATGTCCATGGTGTCGGAATTATTACTGGAAAGTAAGCACTTGGACTTTTTCGCTCGATCCTAAAGGTTGACACGTAGATATTTTCCACGCGTTACTGCGGGAGAAATAAGCTGCATCACTTTGAAAGAGTTACTGTATTTCAGAACAATAAAAAGTCTTGTGCATTTGTTAATCACAGATTTAAGCAAATCACAATCTATTGAAATTTTAAACTGTCCAAGAGTTCTCGTTTTGAATATAATCTTATTGAACATGTACGTTTTTCATGTACAGATTGAACCGAATAGTTATATTGTTCAATCCGTGCAATATGAATATGCAATATGATTCACTTTGGTCTTGAAAAGACCTTTTTAAAAATTAGAATTACTCATATACTCCTCTCAGATTTTTTTAATTATTTTACTGTCCTTTTTCAAGGCAAAGCTCTTTTGAATAGAGAACAATAAAAAGTCTTGTGCAGATGAAATATTGTTTTCATTCTTGAAGCAGTGGGTAATAGGTGGATAGTCATTAAGAGCTAATGCATCTGTTGAGATGAAAATTAGTATAGAAGCAATGCCCACAATATATCCAAGCAGATTTGATAAACTTGAAAAAAAGGAGGAAGGTTTAACACAAAAGCCCGGCTGAGGACGAGAGATAAGAAGAGTGAGAGTTACGATTTCAGAAGTCAACCTGAAACGATCTTTTTATAAACGTTTTTTATCTATCAGGAATGATGATGTTATGGATTTGGAGGTTTCGATCTGAAAAGGTGCTTTCTCCAATAAGGGATCTTACATTGTGATCAATAATAATTGTTAATCTCAATCCTATCTTGATATGAAGATTGTAATGCACGCAGGTAAAAGAGAAGCAATTTGGTCTTTATTCAAATATTCAGCATATTTAGTCCCATGAAAATTATAGGCTTTTCCTTCAGCAATTCAAAATGCATTTTTGCCATAATTTAGATTTTCTATTTTGCACTTTTGTTTTTGAGATAAATTTGTTGATTACCGATTCGAACAAATCGAAATCCATTGGAATCCACTAATATCAAGTCGGAACAGTTGTAATGATTCAACATATGCAATGATTTCTTTCTTTCCGCCCGTGAGTCATTGAAAAACAGATAAGGGAGCTTATGTAGTTCCATTAATGATTATTTTATTTCAAGCAAGATATTTACGACTTGTTTGAAGCCAAGAAATAGGAGATTTCTGTCGGGTTAGTGATGTCAGTGTCGACGACAGTTCCTGACGTCAATTTTAACAAATGTCGTATAAATTTCGAATGTAAGATTAAACATTAATAATTTTTTTAATACTATGTTTTTATATCAGGTGAAGGAAAAGTGAGAAAGCTGCTCCAACATGAGCGCAAAAGAGATCGACAGTCTCGAACATCAAATTGAAGGTATCCAATGAAGTTTAGCCAAGTTTAAATTATATAAAAATTTCAATAATTTCTTAACGAAATGTAGTAAAAATACACTTTTTGTACTTTTCTCGTATTTCGAACAATTTATAAAAGTAAAATGTTTCATTTAAGATCTGGCAGTTGAAGATGAAGGCAG
>JAIXOW010000117.1 GCA_027486615.1 Oxalobacteraceae bacterium
CACTAATTTTTTTATATTTGCAGACGACATAGCCTGTAACAAACTAATCGTACCTTGAATATTATTTGCATAGTACTCAATCGGCTTGGCAACTGATTCACCTACAGCCTTTAAGCCAGCAAAATGAATCACTGCGTCAATCTGATGTTCAACTAAAACCTGTTTGAGTTTCTCTGTGTCACGCACATCAGCTTGAATAAACGTGATGGGCGACTGCAAAATGTTTTCAAGATACCTAACAGCATCTGCATTACTATTACTGAGATTATCTAGCAGCACAACTTTGTTCCCAGCAGTGGCAAGCACCACTGCTGTATGACTACCTATATAACCTGCCCCACCCGTCAAGAGAATGTTCAAGGATTGATCGCATTATGATGGTTAATATCGTCATAAGCTTATCAATCATGCCCAAACAGATCGCGGGTAAAGACCTTATCCTTAACATCTATCAAGTAGTCACTAAGTCGATTCGCGATAATCACATCGGATTCACGTTTGAATGTATTCAAATCATTTACCACACGTGATCTAAAAAATGTCTCTTCATGCAAAGCAGGTTCATGCACAATCACCTCTATGCCCTTCGCTTTGATGCGCTTCATAATTCCCTGAATACTGGAAGCTCTGAAATTATCCGAACCTGTTTTCATCGTCAGGCGATAAATACCAACAACCTTAGGATTCATCTTAACGATAGAGTCAGCAATAAAATCTTTACGTGTCGTGTTCGAATCCACAATTGCACGAATCAAGTTCTGTGGCACTGCACTGTAGTTAGCGAGCAATTGCTTGGTATCTTTAGGCAGGCAATATCCGCCATAACCAAATGAAGGATTGTTATAGTGCGTTCCTATCCGTGGATCTAATCCTACACCTTCAATGATTTGTTTGGAATCTAAACCATGTATCGCAGCATAGGTATCCAACTCATTAAAGTAAGCGACACGCATAGCAAGATAGGTATTAGAAAACAACTTCACCGCCTCAGCTTCGGTTGATTCCGTAAACAACACTTGCACATCTTTTTTAATCGCGCCTTCTTGCAGCAAACCTGCGAACACTTCTGCACGCTTAGACTTCTCCCCAACGATAATGCGCGAAGGATGCAAGTTGTCATGCAAGGCACGCCCTTCACGTAAGAACTCAGGAGAAAAAATCAAATTCTCACATCCGAGGTCAGCACGTGTTTTGACGGTGTAACCAACTGGCACAGTCGACTTGATCACCATCAAAGCATGCGGATTAAACGCCATGCCATCACGCACCACTGCTTCTACAGAGCGCGTGTTGAAGTAATTGGTTTCGGGGTCATAATCAGTAGGCGTAGCAATGATGATGAAATCAGCACCTTCATACGCTTCTTTTTTATCCAACGTTGCACGTAGTTTTAACGCTGGATTAGCGAGAAACTTCTCGATATCCGCATCATCAATTGGACTCTTGCGATTATTAACCATCGCAATTTTTTCAGGAGTGATATCCAGCAGCACTACTTCATGATGCTGCGCTAACAAACAAGCGTTTGATAGACCCACATAACCTGCACCAACAACAGTGATTTTCATAGGCTTGTTCTCCGATCATCGGGAACTTCAGCCTTCAAACTTTCAATTTCAGATTTCAGCAATTCGTACTCTTCCATTTTACGTTTTAAAAAACGTCTTGTGAGTCCAGCCTTTTCAGTAATGCCTGAAGGCGTGAGTAAATAGGCGTAACCCATCTTGTGAGTGCTCTTGCTAAAATTTTGCATCTTGATCCAGCCTTTATCGACCAAGGCTTGTAAACAAAAATTCACACTACCTAAACTAATGCCTAACTCTTTCGCGAGCTGACGTTGACTAATATCAGGTGTTTCTTGCAGGCGCCGCATGACCCAGTAATGCGTGTCGTCTTGAACCATTGCACGACGCACTGAAATAGCTTGATGGGATTTCATTTATTCACTAACTAATTTAAAAGGAATAACACTATTCATTAACAACTAAACGATGTAATTTTTGAAATGTTTGATGAGGCTTTAGAGACGCTACCGCCATACCGTGTTGCGATCGGCATGCGCAGGAAAATCTTGAGTGAAAACGGTGGGAAAAACACCCGTTCAGAAACCGAACGAATTGTGACACAACAAGAGGTTTTATTGGGAAATTTCGGGGGAGGAAAGAGGCGAATCAGTAGGAGAAAAGTGCAGCTGGTTTTTGATTTAACAGCAGCTTAAAACTTATTGTGATAGCAAAAGATAAATAAAACTAACTCACTTTCTTTAAACTTTGTGGAGACATCACAACTTTGACAGGCTTACTTAACAATTCAATCAGCACCATTACACGGCCTTCGCCATTGCTCATTTGATAAATCGCTTCAATGCCAGCAAAAGGCCCATCCGTTACCAACACTCGATCACCAACATCAAACAAGCGTTGCGGTTGCTCAGAAAACTTAGCTTCGCTCGCACGCAAGAATTCGATCAAAGCATGATCGACTTTTGCAGGTTCCATGCCGAATGTAACCAACTTGCTCACACCTAGCGTAGAACGAATAGGTGTCCAACTCTTGCCACTTTGACTACTATCTAAACGGATGAAAAGATAACGAGGAAATAAAGGCTCATCAACAATAGCAACCAGTTTTTGTTGAATTTTTTCGGTGGGTAGTAGAGGCAAGTAGCATTCATAGCCCTGCCTTTCTAAATTCTCTAGCGCGCGCAACTCTTGTCGCGGCTTAGTGTGAATCAGGTACCAATGCATGCGGATTACCTAATAGTTACAATTCTTAGACGTGATTTTACTTCAATTCACGCTTACAAAGCTTAGGTTTTCGAATTGTTTCAGTTGTTGGTTATATGAGGAAATCTCAAGCTTATTGATTCGATTTGAATAACTCTGTCAGGCTGTAGTTGCTATACAAACAACCAGATATTTACTTTTTAAGAGCACCAATACGTTTCGCATTCTCTACCTACTCGTTATTGATTTGGTTTTTAGTGGCAATTAACGCATCTACATCGTCCGATCAAATCACTTGTCCCAACAGTCAAAGCGTTCCAACTAACCTCAATCGCACTTCTTCCTTAGCTTCGCAATTCATGATCAGTGAATTGTATGCAGCAAACAACAGCATAGTTATCAAAATACCCATAAATAATTATAAGTTAGTAAAATAATAACAATTCATCTTGGATAGTTCAAGTGCTAAACAAGAAATTTTTTACCTTGATTTAGCAAATGCATCACTTATTAACTTCCCACTCATTCAGAAATGCTCGTGATAAAAATCATATCAATGATTGCGCTCGTATTTACAGCGCTGACCACACCATTACTCGCCCACTCAGATGACTTTTATATCAAAGCATCGATAGGGAGATCTCATTACATAGACCTTGGCGACCACGCAGGTAATGAAAATCCTAACGGAGGATCGCTAGGCTTGGGATATACCGTCAATAAAAACTGGGATGCAGAAATTGGATACACCCATTTTGGAACAGTAAATTCGATTGGGATTTCACCACAAAAAAGCTTAAAAACGCAGACAATTTATGCGGCAGGAATCGGTAAATTACCTATTACAGAAGCATTCTCATTATTTGGAAAAGCAGGAGTCGCCTTCAATTATTCAATTTTGTCTAGCGAAGGTACATCAAAAGAATATAACAAGACCATCTCAGAATTACTACTAGGTGCTGGATTTAGCTATCAATTCACGAAACAACTTGCTGCAACAATCGACTATACCCACTACGGTAAAGGGAAAGTTGCTAATAATTCTGCCGAATTCAAATTAGATCAAGTCAGCTTTGGAGTTAAGTACAACTTCTAAATAATCTCCAAATAAGAAAATTCTCTCAACAACTCGTATTCATAACAAATTAAATCAAAGCTGAATTTAGAGGAATTGTAGGGGCGATTAACCTAGCGTAATCGTCCGTGCCATCTCTAGATTCTCTTTTGCGTACGAATTTTATTTGTAGCTTTGACTGCGATTAACTTCGCGTAATCAACCGAACAATTGATCATTTTTAGCATACGAAGTATTCACGCTAACCTCAACCGCACTTCAACCAGACCATCACGATA
>JAIXOW010000311.1 GCA_027486615.1 Oxalobacteraceae bacterium
TAGGAAAAATGATTGTGGTGTCATTGCTTGTTTTTTCCGCGCGCGCGATTAATCGTGATTGCTTTTTATAAAAAAGATATTAGAGATCTGTGATTGTTTGCGCGACGACCGTTGCTGCATTGAATTCTATTGTTAGTTTGTTTTGAAATGTATACTCATTTGGATTGGTGCGAAGCTGGATATCACTTTGGCCGTCTCAGAGAAAATTGGATTTCAACTCCTTTTAGACTTTTTCTTTCTCAATCAGACAAAATTACAATTGACAATTCGTTCAAGCTATTGCAGTTAAAACTTAAAAATAAATTATTTGATGTCGAAGAATTGCAAGATTTTTATCGTCAATTGGCAAATCTTAGTGCCGAAATCGACAAGGTTATTAAAAACATACAGTGCTAATTTGACGAGTTTTTTTATTTGAGACGACCAAATTGGATTGATTGACAAAAGTTATCATTCAGTGATGAGAAATGGGAGCAGAAGAAGAGGATAAAAATCTAAACGAGCTTGTGCGTGTTCGTCACAAGAACAATTCCTTTTTGACAACCTTTCTTTCTGTATCGTATCTTGTTATAAGCTACGGAGATAGAGCAAAAGGAAAGTCAGCCCTATTTGTTTCGGCTCGTGAAAACAACGGCGACGAAATTGACTACAACAGAGGCGACTGCAATGACGAAATTTTGATGTGGTCGGGAATTACTGTCAACCACTTTGACATTGTTCACAGGATCACGAGAATTTTGATGCTCATTCCCGACAAGTTGGCAACGGCTTGCGCAATTGCTGAAGAAAAACTTCCTGATGATTCCGGAGATTTTCTTATAAATCTGGTTACCAATCTCTACGATAAAGCCATTGAAGAAGCAATTCAAAAAAACTATCCAAATTCTTTTATTAGCAGCATACTTGATCTTCGAGAAGAACTTCGCGACATCACAGTAGGATTTGTATCCAGAGATATTGACCAACACGGAATAGAAGAATTTTTAAAACGGTGCCAGCCTGTTTTGAACGCGGCCAAAATCATTGCTGATTGGGGTCACTCTGAAATGGTTCATGTGAGTCGATATCAAACATTTTCGGCAGACGCTTCCAAGAAACTTTTTGATTTGTGTTCAAAACTTTACTCTCGTAATTTGCTCTCCGAGTATCGCGAACTACTTCACAATGTTTGAGTCTGAAGACAACGACGCCGACGAGGAGGAGGAGGTTGAGGACGTGGAAGAAAACTTTGTTGAGCTGCTACCAGAAGAAGACGATCCTTCTCAATTCAATATTTACGCTCTTTTTGGTGTGAAAATTACCGGCTTCACTTACTTTATTGAGTTTTCTAAAGATTTAGAATCGCACGTGTTTTTTTTCTCTGTTAAAGTTTGTCAGTCGGACATTGAAAATGATGATGAAGAATATCAAGAAAGTGAAGACTCTGAACTCTTTACGTGGACAAATTTATCGCTAAATTTATTTCCGTTATTTGTCACGTTGCTTCAACTTTTTTCATCTTTGCCTGAAATTTTTGCTACTCGTTATTTAGCATTAATTAATACCCAAAATGTTTTAATTTGGTCTGTAGAAGATTCTCACTGCTTTCTTACAATCATAGATAGGTTTCGTGAATACAATTGTTCCGATTCAATTTTAAATACGCTTTTTCTTATAAACCAAGAATATCTTTCTGTTTTAAGGTCTTTCGATAATTTTACAATCACTCGTTTCGAAATTCTTTCTTTTTTAGCGAAATGTGATGCCGTCTACAAAGTTTGTGTACTTTACGATAAATTTGGCGTTGCAGAGTTAACTAATTTGCATCGATATCATTCTTTTTCTGTCAATTTTATTACAAATTTATTAACAAACGCAAATTTTGAAGATAATAATTTGACTCAAATTTTTGAAAATTATTTAGATTAATAAAAAATGTATACATTATATCGTCTATTATTTTTAGTTCTTTTAAAAATTATCGATTCAATATATCTTATTACCTAGTATTTAGTTTAAAAATGAATGCATTTAAATATGTAATTTTAAACCAAGAAAAAATTTTGCATTTGTTTTCTTATTTAGTTTAATTTTTCAATTTGAAGCACGCACTCATTTAGTTTTTTTAAAAATGTCTCAAAGTTCGAGCACAAAAATTGTTGAGCATGCTCTGTATTTAAAGTACAAGATTACTGTTACTCAAGACCCTGCAAGAAAGAGGCACCTTCAGAAAGTTGTTGACAGGCTTCTCGACAATGAGAATGCCAGACTTACTAGGCTTATCAATGAGTCTGTCGAAAGGATCGACAAGCAGCTTGAAGAGTTTGACCTTCGCCAAAAAGATCTGGATAAAAGTATTTTTATAATATTAACTATAGTGACACCCTTTCAAAACTAAATAATCATATTTTTGAAAATTAATCTAAACATTTTATTTGTTTAGAAAATCGTAAATTGATTGAGGTTTTATTATTAAAGGTATCTGAAGATGTTACAACAACCACCACCACCACCACCTACCTACGGTGCCCGTACACTTGTCCAAAGATTCAGATCAACGACCTTATTTTTTAAATTTACCACAAACTAATTTACAAGCAAGTTTTTTTAAAAATAAATAAACATTTTTTGAATTTTGACATTTTTTGTTTTTATTAAAGAAGCCTAATTTAATGAACCAAAAACAATACAGAAAAATACAAATGAATCGTTTTTTGACTACTGGAAGAGATAAAAAATTAATTTTGCAGAATTTGTGCTTGAAGGATTTCAAATAGTTCAATTTGTTTTAGGTTTTTTTTAATTTTTGTTTTGAGAAGGGAGATGAGTCTTTTCCTTTGGCCTCTTCTGAGGTGGGGTCGAGAGGCCATTTCTAGCAGTTCGTCCACTGTCATCAGAGTCATTATTTCTGAAAAAAAATAATATTTGTAACTTTTTGATTTTTCTGTTTTTTAACAATTTTAAAAAATAGATTGATTTATTGATTGATTGGTTGTTTAAATCAGATTTTTTACTTGTCTGCTTTATAGTTCAATCGATTCCTGCAAAAAATAGATAAAAAAAGTGTGTTAGTTACAAAAATGATAATTTTGGTTACAAATATATATACGATAGAAAAAATTAGATAGAAAAAATATCACCTCTTTTTCCTTTATAACAAGCTTGTTGTCTGTAAAGAGAAAAAATGGAGGAGACGTTTGTTTATAAAAAAGATGGGGAAAGAAAGTGAAGCAAGATTGAGTTCTAGCCAAGATATTTTTGATCGTACCATATCGGAAGAGATTCCTCTTTCCATGTTTGGCGGATCCGGTAGAGCTCGCTTTTTCATAATTGGGTTCTAGTTTTTAAAAAAATACAAAAAAATTTGGGTTAACGATTAATTATTTTGCCAACAACAATTTGTTATCGGCAATAATAATTTTGAAACAAAGATTTTTTTGTATTTCTTTGAAAAAAATAACCAGTTCGACGCTTTCTTGTTGCTGATTTGCAGACAAAGGAGGAGGCGGAGGAGGCGGGTAAGGAGGCGGGTCGTTGAGGGTTTTAGCTGCTTCAGCACTCGCGGAGGTAGCAGGTTTTCGAGGCCACATATTTTGCAAATTGGGGATTCCAGTTTGTCCTTCGAGTCTGCAACATTTAAAACAAAAACTATCTAAAATGTTAATATAATAATTTGATTTGCTCCAAGTATTAGTTTTAATTGCGGGTAATTGATTTCGGGCTTACGCTCGACTAAATCAAAAAAATATCAAATAAACAAGAGCATCTATCATTTTTTCAATTAATTTCAATTATTTTGACATTTTTCGAGAAGAGAGAGAGAGAGAGAAATTAGGTCTTACTCTCTGAGCAGGTCTCTCCTAAAGTGTTCTGCGTCTTCGTGGGCAAGGGCGCGGTGTCGATTGAAACTTCTCTGAAAAGTTCGAATAGTAATATTTGGTTTATTTTTTTGCTGCATTAGAATTACTTTAAAAAAAGTTGAATTAAAACATATTTAAACGAAATTATTTTAGAAAAAACAGAAAAGAAACTTACGAGCATTTCCTCTCGGTGTCTTATATTTTTTACGAGCATGTAGATAAATCCTATTGTAAGAAGAACTGTCACCGTCCCGATAATCCCGTAAGCGAGTCGGTGATCGAATTCAAGCTTCACTTCTCCCGTTTTTGGCTTTTCGAGATCGTCGACTATCGACGTCACCTCCTATT
The DNA here is from genome assembly GCA_027486615.1 of Oxalobacteraceae bacterium. Lineage (GTDB taxonomy): Bacteria > Pseudomonadota > Gammaproteobacteria > Burkholderiales > Burkholderiaceae_D > Pernthalerella. The sequence continues at coordinate 4,188 of JAIXOW010000311.1, forward strand.
TCCGAATAAAAAAAAGGAGGAAAATGAAATAGTCGCACGGAAAGTTTTTTTGACGTTTTTTGATGGATAATTTGTTTTGCTTTGCAAACCGGTAATTTATCTTAATGAATTTAAAGCACACAATTATGTGAATGTGATTGATGACGCTTTACATTTGTAATTATTCTAGCCAGTTTATTTTTCATAAAATATATATTTATTCAACTTACGGGAAGGCAGAAGGCTTTGACGATTTCTTCCGTCACGCAAAGCGGTTCATAGAGATCTCTGCACAAGCAGAGTCCTCCTTCGCACAGATCATACTTTTCAGAATGCTCCAGCGTTGAAAAAAGACTCAAAAGACACGTTAAATTTGCCAAAAGCTGCATTGTTTTTTCTTGAAGCAAGAATTATGCGTTTAATCGACTCGAAATCTCTTAAACGAATGAGTTCATAATTTATTCATAGCAGAATGCCAGTGTTATATTTCTCTAAGTGAAGATTCATGTTCTTTTTTCTTTATTGTTTTTGATAGATTAATTAGCGTTAACTTAAGAGGTCGCTGGGGCCATTGAATGCAAAGACAGTCTTTGATTTATATTCGAAAACGTTCATCATGGGGAATTTGTTTTTTTCTTCTTCTGTTGCAAGTTTCTCGTTTAGATAAATGCCAAAGAAGTAGTTTGGTGTAGTTTGGATGAATATCGAGGAGGACGGATGAAACCAGGCAACTATTCTGTCAAATTGGCAATTTATCTCTTTTTCAGTTTCAATTTTGTATTTAAATTCGTGGTGGAGCCCGTAAACTTGAGTCTCTTTGGTCATGGGGTTTGTGTGGTAAAGGTAATCTTTCGTCACGTACATCATGTTTGATGACGAAACGGCAAAAAGAGTTTCTTTTAGAAGATCGTACTTTTTATTGGAATCGGGTGTCAGGGTACAACTAATTCCCGCAAGCTTGTGACCGGGAAAGCACCTTTCGTGAAATATTTTTGCTACCGATTCATCGCAAACCACTATTTTCGTATTCACAGGCTCGTGCTTTTTGCAAGATTTGTTTAATCTCCAAGACTCTGAAAATCCGCATGTCGGAAAGTCCGTAGCCAAATTTGTAACGTCCGAAAAAACGGAGGGTTGATTGTGCATATAGGATTCTTCTTTTCGCTCTTGCAAGAGAACGTAGAAGCGATCAGACGAGACGGTAATTTCTACCGCTTCTCCCGGAAGATCGACCCACTTTATTGCTTCTAACGTTATTTTGTCAATGTAAACTATTCTTTGGTGTTGGTGTCCGTTTTTTCCACAGGAGACGAGGAAATATAAATAACTTGAATTGGGATTGGGAAGCACAAAAAAATTGGAGACCATGTGAATATATATTTTGTCATTTACTGAGCCGTCAATTTTTTCCATTGTTTTTTTTAAGTTTATCCAGCTAAAGTTCATTTGTTTTTTTCTTCCGTTTAATTTAAGTATTGCCATAACGTATTTTTGGATTGACGCAAACATGAGAGTCGAGCCGTCTATCCAAAGGTGCTTTGTGTTTAGACCGCTGCACGATTCAAATTTTTCGGAAGGAAAAGTCGAAACTTCCGAGACCGATCGTTCTCTGCAGTCGTACCAAAAGAGGGATATTTTTGTTGTTTCTTTTCCTTGCAAAGCAAGCAGATATTCTCCAGAAGGAGACCAATTTATTCCGTAATATCTTTCAACAGATCCTGTCGCAAAAAATAACTGTCCTTTTTGACTTCTCTCTTTACCTCCATAAGCTACGACGTAAATTTTGCCGGTAATCAATATAGCAACTAGAGGATGTTCTGGGTTAAAAGCAACGCACTCTATGTAACTGTTTGGAAGTACTGTTGACCAATCAATTTTCCAGTTGTTTTTTGGATGTCTGAATATGTAATATTCTCGTAGTAGGGCTTGACCGCTTTGAAGGGATAATAACCTTTTTGCCGAGGGAAAGTATAAGTTGAAGCAGGGCAGTCGAAAATGTTCTCTTCTAAATTTTTCAAAAAGTTTTGAATCTTCGTACCAAAAATTTCGAAGGAGGGACGGGTCGGCGCAAGCGGCAAGTTTGACAAATTCCTTGGGATTTAGATATTCGAGTATTAGAGAAATCGCCAACAGTTGGCCACTGCCTAGCAACAAATTAATTACGCCAACGCCAAAGATGAACTGCCTGAGAAAGTAGTATTTGAATCTCGGCGTTTGCGAAGTAAACTTGTGACTCTTTTTAATTTTAGCAGCAAACTTTTTTTCTTCAGCAGTTAAACAGTCGGGTTCGAAAACTCGAATTTTCTTTGCTTCGCTAGACATTTTCGGCTCACTCACTCACTTTGAAGAATAAACAAAACCCTTTTTTTTCTTCTTTTTCTAATTAGCGCACAAAACTGACTGAATGACGCACTGATCGACCGACTAACCGACTGACTAGCTGAAAATGAATAAGAGAAAAAAGGAAATGATTCATTTTTCGAAGCTTTTATTTTTCACAAAAATATTGGGAATGTTACAAAACTTTTTGACAAATCGGTGTATAGCGATAAGGGGAGGCTTGACAAGAGCGTCGGGGGTTAGCATGGAAATTACATAGTCTACCAACGAAACATGTTTTTTTTCCCCCGTTTTTGACATAAAGGTTATCGACAAATCTTGCTTTTTAATGTATTGCGGATTGACGCAATTTGCAATGATTGAAAAAACCGAGACAGCCTCATTTTTTATCGGGAGATTTTCTACAAACTGACTGAATATTTTTTGAAGTTCAATTTCATTGCCAGAATTGTCAGAGTTAAAATTTCCTCCCCCCACAGTTGCCAAAACTTTTTTGAATTTAAAAACTGATTTTTTCGAATAACAAAATGTCATTTTTTCGCAGTCAAAGTAAAAGTAAACATCTAGTTTTCCATTTCCGACGCTCTTAAAAATTTCTATCCATTTTTCGATTTCGCTTTTGCTAACTTTAAAATAGTTGAAAACATTTCTCAGGGTCGGAACATTGGCAATAGAACTTGTAAATATAATAAAATTGAAAAAACCCAAGAGAGAGTAGACCTGAGTCTTGTAAATTGCGTGACTGGCACAAATAAATTTTTGGGTTTTGTGGTGTGCCTGATAATTAATCCCTGTTCTTAATTGCTGTTCGTCGCGCTTCGTAATGTGAATGATATCTTCTACCACAATGCATGATTTTTTTTCTGCCGTTTCTAATTGATTAAAGTTTATGCTTTTTAACTTTGGAAAATCTTTTTTGTATTTTGCACTATCCTTAGCGTCAACGTTTATCAGATATAACTTGTAGCCAAAATTTTTGTTTTTTCCGATGCACGTTTGTTTCACAATTTTCTTTACGAGGGTTGACTTTCCCGTACCGGCTCTATCAGCATCAAGTAAAAAAATGTGTCAGGAAAAATATGAGTTTATTTTATGCACGCACATTCAATAATACACATTCAAAAAAAGAAATACGAAAAAATAATAATTCTCGCACATTGCCAGTGCTATTAGGGTGCTTAATTTTAATAATAAAAAACCTTACAAACTAAATAGGCCGTTTTAATTTTTTTTGGACCAATAGGGATGTTTTTCTGGTCATTTGAGAGAAAGATGGTTTTTGGTGGTATGTCGTCGTGTGCTAGTGTCCGCGATTTTTGTAAAAAGGATCTTAAAAATACGTATACGATAAGAAATGAAAAATTACAGGCATTTGCTAAAAATATCAATATTACTCAATCTTGAAATAAAGCTTTTTTTCTTTCAATGTGCAGTAAGTGCTTTTAAGTAAAAAAATATGTGCGAGGGTGCTGATTACACACATAATGAACAAGTATCGGAAATATATATTTCACTCACATTTAAAAAAGTACTTTTATTTTTGTGCAATTTGAGTGCTTTTAAAAA
>JAIXOW010000080.1 GCA_027486615.1 Oxalobacteraceae bacterium
AATACCGCAAATATCGATCCATTTATGGAAGAGACCACATTGTTTATGCAATGTGATGTCATCGAGCCTAGTGATGGTAAAGGTTACGACCGTGACCCACGTTCGATCGCAAAACGCGCTGAAGCATATTTGAAATCCTCAGGCATAGGCGACACCGCTTACTTTGGTCCTGAGCCAGAATTCTTTATCTTCGATAGCGTACGTTGGAATGTAGATATGTCTGGTTGCTTCGTGAAGATCGATTCCGAAGAAGCTTCTTGGAGCACAGGCGATAAAATCGAAGGCGGCAACACGGGTCATCGTCCAACAGTAAAAGGTGGTTACTTCCCAGTACCTCCAGTCGATAGCTTCCAAGATATGCGTTCAGAAATGTGCTTGATTTTGGAATCCTTAGGCATTCCAGTTGAAGTGCATCACCATGAAGTTGCGGGTGCTGGTCAAAAAGAAATCGGTACCAAATTCTCAACCTTGGTTGAGCGCGCAGACTGGACACAAAATCTGAAATACGTAGTCTTTAACGTAGCGCATAACTACGGTAAAACAGCGACCTTCATGCCTAAGCCTATCGTTGGCGATAACGGTTCAGGTATGCACGTGCATCAATCAGTTTGGAAAGATGGCAAGAACTTGTTCGCAGGTGACGGCTATGCAGGTCTGTCAGAATTCGCGTTGTACTACATAGGCGGCATCATCAAGCATGCTCGTGCCTTGAATGCGATTACTAATCCTGGCACCAACTCCTACAAGCGTTTGGTTCCTGGTTTTGAAGCTCCAGTTAAACTGGCTTACTCTTCACGTAATCGTTCTGCTTCGATTCGTATTCCACACGTGCCTAATCCTAAGGGTCGTCGTATTGAAACGCGTTTCCCAGATCCTTCAGCTAACCCTTATCTCTGCTTCGCAGCATTGTTAATGGCTGGTTTGGATGGTGTGCAGAACAAGATTCATCCAGGCGAAGCAGCATCGAAAGATCTGTACCATCTACCACCAGAAGAAGATGCAAAAATCCCTACCGTTTGTTCCTCATTGGATCAAGCGCTCGAGCATCTGGACAAAGACCGTGAGTTCTTAACCCGCGGTGGTGTGTTCAGCGACTCTATGATTGATGCTTACATCGATTTGAAAATGCAGGAAGTCACACGTTTCCGTATGACGACCCATCCAGTCGAATTCGATATGTACTACTCCCTGTAATTTGTCTTAAGACATTAGGAAATGTAGGGCAGCTTAGGCTGCCCTATTTTTTTATTCAAAGTGTTGTTTTTATGACAAATAAATTGCGATGTGTTTTGGTATAAGAACGCTATGCGAACTTCAAAGTCAGTTACGCAAATGAGCTTCACGCCAACTTATTCCTTCTTTGCTGAATCACGACAACTTATGAAAATTCTCAGTACTTTATTCATGCTTTTGTTTCTATCCGAACTTCGTGCAGAAGGGATCTACATTTGCAGTATGCCGAATGGCTCGCGCGAGTACCGCAATACCGGCGATGTGAAAGGCTGTAAAAAATTGAATGTAGAAGCGGTGTCGGTCATACCTTCAGGTTCAGCAGGGAATGCTTCTGGGGATAGATCAAAAAACAGCGCTGCGCCGGATGGCTCATTTGCTCGTATCGATAACATGATCCAAAAACGACGTGATCAAGACCGCATGCAGATCTTGCTCGATGAAGTTAAACGAGAAGAGTCACGGTTGATAGAACTTAAGCAGGAATATCAGAATGGCGAGCCCGAACGTTTAGGTAGTGAGCGTAATTATGCAAAGTATTTAGAACGTGTAGCCCAGCTCAAAGAAGACATACAACGTTCAGAAAAAAATATAGAAGCACTCAAACGGGAGATCAGTACTTTAAAATAGGGTTGGGCTTAATAAAGACAAACAAGGCCGGTTAACATTAACGGCCTTATTTTTTGGATCAACGTGAATATATTTTCCACCTCGCTAGGCGGTCTCGATTTACTGGCTTCTGCAGTCTTGGTGCTCGATGTCCAAGGGCGTATCACCTTTGCCAATGCCGCTGCTGAGAATTTGCTAGAGAGCTCTTTTAAATTACTTCACACTCAACGCATGGCCGATTTATTCGTCAATGGCGACAAATTAGCTACGATCTTTAAGCAGGCTCAACAGCATCAGTTCTATGAAAAACGTGAAGATCTCTTTTTAGAGCGAGCTGGAGGCAGACTGCCGTTGCAAGTCAATATGATCGTCACCACTCTGGATGATCCTGAAAATCCCTTGCTCATAGAATTACGTGAAAACGATCAGCAATTAAAGCTTGATCGTGAAGAACGTTTATTAGGTCAAACCCAAGCGAATAAAGAACTGATTCGCAACTTGGCGCATGAAATCAAAAATCCACTAGGCGGAATTCGAGGCGCTGCGCAGCTGTTAGAAATGGAATTACCCGATCGGCATTTGAAAGAACTGCGTGAGTACACACAAGTCATTATCAAAGAGTCGGATCGTCTGCAAACCTTGGTGGATAGACTGCTTGCTCCGCATAGAAGACCGCATATCGTGGGTGATGTGAATATCCATGAAGTATTTGAGCGTGTGCGTAGTCTCATCGTGGCCGAGTTTCCTCATGGTTTAACCATCAAGCGTGATTACGACCTGTCCTTACCCGAATTTCGCGGTGATAAAGAGCAACTCATACAAGCCGTGCTGAACATCGCGCATAACGCTGCACAAGCGCTTGCATCTCGCCGTGAACAGGGTGATGCAGAAATCATTTTCCGTAGCCGTATTCTTCGTTCTGTCACCATCGCAAAGGTCCGCTATCGGCTGGCACTAGACTTGCATATCATCGACAATGGTCCGGGCATACCGGCTGAATTGAAGGACAGAATTTTCTACCCCTTAGTCTCAGGTAGGGAAGGAGGCAGTGGTTTAGGTCTCACACTGGCGCAAACCTTCGTACAGCAGCATATGGGCGTGATTGAATGCGATAGTCGCCCTGGCCATACTGATTTTCATATCCTAATTGCATTGCCCTGATCTTGTGCAGGGCTATCCAAGCGGGAGCCCTAAGAGAGATTAGAATGGCAGAGAAAGCACCAATTTGGTGCGATGCTGCGAATGCGAGAAGCGAACCTATGAAACCTATTTGGATAGTTGATGATGATGAATCGATACGCTGGGTGCTGGAAAAAGCCCTCGCGCGCGAGAATCTAGCCACCCGCAGCTTTGCCAATGTAAGGGAGACTGTAGAGGCTTTAAAGACTGCCACACCACAAGTTCTGGTTTCAGATATCCGCATGCCGGGTGAATCGGGACTTGAGCTTTTGCAATTAGTCAAAGCGCAGCATCCTGGTTTACCAGTCATCGTCATGACTGCGTTTTCTGATTTAGATTCCGCAGTCGCTGCCTTTCAAGGTGGCGCGTTTGAATATCTCGCTAAGCCTTTTGATTTAGATAAAGCCGTTGAATTAATCCGTCGTGCTTTAGATGAAAGTCTGCGCGAATCCGATATCGATCAAATCGCATCAGAAACACCAGAAATTCTTGGTCAAGCAGCAGCCATGCAAGATGTGTTTAGGGCGATAGGACGTCTTTCACAATCGAATGTCACGGTACTCATCACCGGTGAATCTGGAACAGGTAAAGAATTAGTTGCTCGTGCATTACATAAACATAGTCCACGTGCTGTGCAACCTTTCATCGCACTCAACACCGCAGCTATACCTAAAGATTTACTTGAGTCAGAATTATTTGGACATGAACGTGGTGCCTTCACTGGTGCGCAATCAACACGTCGTGGTCGCTTTGAACAAGCAGAAGGTGGTACTTTATTTTTAGATGAAATCGGTGACATGCCATTTGATTTACAAACACGTTTATTACGTGTTTTGTCCGATGGACATTTTTATCGCGTAGGTGGACATCAATCACTCAAAGCCAATGTACGCGTCATCGCCGCTACCCATCAAAATCTAGAGCAACGTGTACGCGAAGGTTTGTTCCGTGAAGACTTGTATCATCGTTTGAATGTCATACGACTACGCTTACCTTCACTACGTGAACGTCCAGAAGATATTCCCTTATTAGCACGTCACTTCTTAACGCAAAGTGCACGTCAACTCGGCGTAGAAGTAAAACGTTTATCAGAAGCTGCCATGCAGTTTTTATCTAAGCTAGATTTGCCTGGCAACGTAAGACAGTTAGAAAATTTATGTAACTGGATCACCGTCATGGCGCCAGGGCAAACTGTAGAGGTGAAAGATCTGCCGCATGAATTCACTTCTGGAAGCATGACAGACATCACACCGGCAGCACAACCTTCCATGGTTAGTAGCGTCTTATCAGAACCATTGCCAGCAGGATCATCCTTAGATCGTGACCCCAGTGCTCCCATCATGGTGGGTGCACCCCCGCTCGATCGTGGCAGTTGGATCATGTTGTTAGAAGCAGAAGCAGCACGCATGCTCGCCGCAGGTAAACCCGAAGTCATGGATACCCTAGGTAGAGATTTTGAATCAGCGCTCATTAAAACTGCACTCAAACATACACACGGTCGTAAAAACGATGCCGCAATTCGATTGGGTATAGGACGCAATACCATCACTCGTAAGATTCAGGAGTTGGGCATCGAAGGCACCAAAGACGAATAAACTTGGTTTAGTTGATCCGCTGGCTGATCTTATTAAAACACGTCAGTAGGGCGCAATGTATTGCGCCGTATGGTAAAGATTTTAATTTGTGAGTCTATCGATTTCATTAAAAAAATATAGATATCCAAATTTTTTGATGTAATTGGAATTTATAACTATCACATACGGCGCAATACATTGCGCCCTACAATTCGTAAACACTCTTTGAATTCGTAGGGACGATTAGCATGGCGTAATCGTCCGTAATACATCATCATCCTATAAATTATTCCTTGTATTTAAATCCTATGTATTTTTTCGGATGTTTACGATACGCTAACCATACCTACAAACACAACTCTGCTTATTCTTCTTTCAAGCGTCGCCACAATGTGGTTCTGCTGATTCCTAAATGTTCTGCTGCTGCTGCGCGATTACCTTCAAAGCGTTGTAGTGTTTCATGTACGCTGACGCTATGTTGTACAGCTTGTATAGTAGGCTGATTTTTTTTTGTATAAATACTTGCTGTTGAGTTTTGTAATTCAGGTGCAAGTTTTAACATGAGTGCCGGTGTTAATGCTTGCAATGGTTCGACGGCAAGTAGTAATGCAACACGTTGCATGAGGTTGCGCAGTTCACGTACATTACCTGGCCAGGTATAGGCAGAGAGTAGTGGCAGGCAGGCATTCAGTTCTGCATGCAGATTCGCATTGGGTCGAACGCTCATTTCAGCAAGTGCATTTTTTAAACACCATTCTGCAAGTGCGACTAAATCTTCAGTATGTTCTCGTAATGCAGGGAGGGTGAGTCGCAATACACTTAAACGGTAAAACAAATCTGCTCTAAATCGTCCTTCAGCTATACGCTGTTCTAAGTCGCAATGAGTTGCGCTAATGATGCGCACATCCACAGGAACGGGTCGTGTGCCACCTACACGTGTGACTTCTTTTTCTTCTAATACACGTAGTAATCGTGTTTGTAATGCCAGTGGCATTTCACCTATTTCATCGAGAAATAAAGTGCCTTTATGTGCAGCTTCAAATAAACCTGCATGTCCACCACGACGTGAACCTGTAAACGCACCTTCTTCATAGCCGAATAATTCTGATTCCAATAGTGATTCAGCAATGGCGCCACAATTGACCGCAACAAAGGCTTGTTGTGCTCCCATGCCTCGATTGCTAGCACGATGAATCGCTTGTGCTACCAGTTCTTTGCCTGTACCTGTTTCACCTTGTATCAACACCGTAGCAGGTGATTTTGCATAATAAGAAATCGTCTCACGTAGAGATTGCATGGTGGAGGAATCACCACGTAAATCACTTACGCTATGTTTAGTGCTTTGTTTATTTTTTCGATTAGGGTTACTGATTTCAGTGCGCTCTGAATGTGTGACTCGTGCAATTTCTAATGCATCATCAAATGCATTGCGTATAGATGCGGCTGAATAAACAAAGACACCTGTTAAGCCAGCTTCTTCAGCAAGATCGGTAATCAAGCCTGCACCTACGACCGCTTTAATACCTGCTGCTTTCATTTCATTGATTTGTGCACGTGCATCTTCCACCGTGACATAGGTGCGTTGCATGATGTTCAGATCAAAAGTGCGTTGGAAATCTACAAGTTCAAGCAAGGGTTCTTGATAATTAATTAAACCTATATCAGAGGTAATTTTGCGTGCATTAGCGAGTGCTTGCATAACATCAAATCCACTTGCTTTAGCAAGGATGACAGGAACAGATAAACGGCTTTTTAAATAAGCACCGTTCGACCCTGCTGAAATAATGGCATCGCAACGTTCAGTTTGTAATCGCTCTCGTATATGGGCGACAGCTTCTTCAAATCCCAGATTAATCGGAGTGATAAGGGCGCTATCGTCATATTCCAGTGTGATATCGCGAAAGAGATCAATCAAGCGTGAAATCGACACCGTCCAGAAAACGGGTTTATGGTCACTCGAATAATCGCGGTTAAAGTTGGGCGGGCGGGGCATGTTTCAGATTTTTGCAATGTTTCAAATAATTTGAACATTGAAACATGAGCTGAAACATTGTGGCAAGGCTTTTCTCCTATTGAGAAATGAAGCAGAGCGCTAATACCTTGTTTCATAGCCCTTATTTTGAATGATTTCAAATATTAAACTTTTGCTAACGATTTTTTTGAATTGGCACGTTGATTGCAAATGAGGAGAGGAAGAGCACTCCCTGAAACATCTTTTACACAGGATTATTGACATGAGTATGCAATCTGCAGGCGCGAAATTTCGTCAGGCGATGAAAGAAGAATCGCCTTTGCAAGTCATAGGCGCAATAAATGCGAATCATGCTTTGCTAGCTAAACGTGCTGGATTCAAGGCGATTTATTTATCTGGTGGTGGTGTAGCAGCAGGTTCACTAGGTTTGCCAGATTTAGGTATTTCAAATTTAGATGATGTTTTGACTGATGTACGTCGCATTACCGATGTGTGTGACCTACCTTTGTTAGTTGATGTTGATACCGGCTTCGGTTCATCCGCATTTAATGTTGCGCGTACTGTGAAATCCATGATTAAGTTCGGTGCTGCAGCGATGCACATAGAAGATCAAGTGGGTGCTAAGCGTTGTGGTCACAGACCGAATAAAGAAATCGTCACCAAGCAAGAAATGGTGGACAGAATTAAAGCGGCAGTCGATGCACGCACCGATGAGAATTTCGTCATCATGGCGCGCACTGATGCGCTTGCTGTCGAAGGCTTAGAGTCAGCGATAGAGCGCGCAGTCGCTTGTGTAGAAGCAGGCGCTGACATGATTTTTCCGGAAGCGATCACAGAGCTAGCGATGTATAAACAATTCGCAGCTGCAGTCAAAGTGCCTATTCTCGCTAACATCACTGAGTTTGGCGCAACACCACTATTCACTGTTGATGAGTTACGTGATGTAGATTGCGGATTAATCTTGTATCCACTCTCAGCTTTCCGCGCGATGAATAAAGCAGCAGAAAATGTTTACATGGCTGTGCGTCGTGATGGTACGCAAAAAAATGTCGTCGATACCATGCAAACACGTATGGAGTTATATGACCGAATTGGTTATCACGATTTCGAACAAAGACTAGATGCTTTATTTGCACAGCAAAAAGCGAAATAAAAATCAAATTAAAAATCTAATTAAAAATCAGTTTAAATAAGCATCAAAGACACTATTACATAGTAAAAATTTTAGGAGAAAATAATGAGCGAAACAACCACACCTGGCTTTAAACCAAAAAAATCCGTTGCACTCTCTGGTGTCACAGCAGGTAACACCGCACTATGTACCGTAGGTAAAACAGGCAATGATTTGCATTATCGTGGCTACGACATTCTTGATGTTGCTGACACCTGCGAATTCGAAGAGATTGCACATTTACTCGTGCACGGTAAGTTGCCTACCAATGCTGAATTACAAGCCTACAAACAAAAACTCAAAGCCTTGCGTGGCTTGCCTGCAAATGTAAAAGCGGTTTTAGAGTGGTTGCCTGCTTCTTCTCATCCTATGGATGTGATGCGTACAGGCGTGTCTGCTTTAGGTTGTGTACTGCCAGAAAAAGAAGATCACAACACACCAGGTGCACGAGATATCGCTGACAGATTAATGGCATCTTTTGGTTCTATGCTGTTGTACTGGTATCACTACAGCCATAACGGTCGTCGCATTGAAGTCGAAACCGATGATGATTCTATCGGTGGTCATTTCCTACATTTGTTGCATGGTGAAGCGCCTTCTGATTTGTGGGTCAAAGCGATGCACACTTCTTTAATCTTATATGCAGAGCATGAATTCAATGCCTCTACATTTGCAAGTCGTGTAATTGCAGGTACAGGTTCTGATATGTATTCAGCTATCACTGGTGGTATTGGTGCATTGCGTGGTCCTAAGCATGGTGGTGCCAATGAAGTCGCGTTTGAAATTCAAAAGCGTTATGACAATCCTGATGAAGCAGAAGCAGATATCCGCCGTCGTGTAGAAAACAAAGAAGTCATCATCGGCTTTGGCCATCCGGTTTACACCATCTCTGATCCACGTAACAAAGTGATTAAAGATGTAGCGCATCAATTATCTAAAGATGCAGGTTCAACCAAAATGTTTGATATTGCAGCACGTTTAGAATCCGTGATGTGGGATGTGAAAAAAATGTTCCCTAATCTGGATTGGTTCTCAGCGGTGTCATATCACATGATGGGTGTGCCTACAGCGATGTTCACACCCTTGTTTGTGATTTCACGTACCTCAGGTTGGGCTGCACATATTATTGAACAGCGTATAGACAATAAAATTATTCGTCCTAGCGCAAATTATGTAGGCCCTGAAAATCTGAAATTTGTGCCAATTAAAAATCGTAAATAAATAGTCAACAAGATTAATTTTCCTCAGTGAGTGAACTGCCCACTGAGGCGAGACTCTTTATCTATTTTGATTAATTTTGTTTCTTATTCGTCTTTAAGAATGTCTTACATCTTTAAGATTTTTGTCAGACTCTTTTTTATTCTGCTCCCATGAACACTGCTCACCGCAAATCACTGCCTGGTACCAAACTTGATTATTTCGACGCTCGCGCTGCTGTTAATGCAATTCAATCTGGCGCTTGGGAAAAACTGCCTTACACCTCACGGGTGTTAGCAGAGAATCTCGTCCGTCGTTGCGAACCCGCTACCTTAACGGATTCTTTAAAACAGCTCATAGAACGTAAGCGCGATTTAGATTTCCCATGGTTTCCAGCACGCGTGGTGTGTCATGACATTTTGGGTCAAACTGCATTAGTCGATTTAGCAGGATTGCGTGATGCTATTACTGCACAGGGTGGTGATCCGGCTTTAGTGAATCCTGTGGTACCTACACAATTAGTGGTCGATCATTCATTGGCAGTGGAGTGTGGTGGATTTGATCCTGATGCATTTAATAAAAATCGCGCGATTGAAGATAGACGCAATGAAGATCGCTTTGATTTTATTAACTGGACTAAAAAAGCATTTAAGAATGTGGATGTGATCCCACCAGGGAACGGTATTCTGCATCAAATTAATTTAGAACGCATGTCACCAGTCATTCAGGTAAAAGATGGTGTGGCTTATCCTGACACCTTAGTTGGTACCGATAGTCATACACCGATGGTCGATGCCTTGGGTGTGATTGCAATTGGTGTGGGTGGCTTAGAAGCGGAAACCGTGATGTTAGGTCGTGCATCATGGATGCGTTTACCTGACATCATTGGTGTTGAGTTAACTGGCAAGCCACAAGAGGGCATCACAGCTACCGATACTGTGTTGGCGCTCACAGAATTTCTACGTAAAGAAAAAGTGGTTTCGGCTTACTTAGAGTTTTATGGTGAAGGCGCGAATAACTTAACACTAGGTGATCGCGCTACCATCTCCAACATGGCACCAGAGTTTGGTGCAACTGCTGCTATGTTCTATATTGATCAGCAAACCATTAAATATCTCAAGCTCACAGGTCGTGATGATGAATTAGTCAAGCTAGTTGAAACCTATGCAAAAGAAACAGGCTTATGGGCTGATACATTAAAACATGCTGAATATGAGCGTGTATTGAAATTTGATTTATCTACTGTAGTGAGAAATATTGCAGGTCCATCCAATCCCCATAAACGTGTGCCGACTTCAGAATTAGCAGCCCGCGGCATTAGCGGCAAAGTAGAAAACGAACCGGGTCTCATGCCTGATGGCGCTGTCATCATCGCTGCTATTACCAGTTGCACCAACACGAATAATCCTCGCAACATGATTGCTGCAGGTTTATTAGCACGCAATGCAAATAAATTGGGTTTATTACGTAAGCCTTGGGTGAAAAGTTCACTCGCTCCCGGATCTAAAGCAGTCGCTTTATATTTAGAAGAAGCTGGCTTAATGTCTGAATTAGAGCAGCTAGGTTTTGGTGTGGTGGCTTTTGCGTGTACCACTTGTAATGGTATGTCAGGTGCTTTAGATCCAGTCATACAAAAAGAAATCATAGATCGCGATTTATATGCGACTGCGGTGTTATCAGGCAATCGTAATTTTGACGGCCGTATTCATCCATATGCTAAGCAAGCCTTTCTTGCGTCACCTCCTTTAGTGGTTGCTTATGCGATTGCAGGCACCATACGTTTCGACATAGAGAAAGATGTATTAGGCACCGATGCAGATGGCAAGCCAATCACGCTAAAAGATCTCTGGCCTAGTGATGAAGAGATTGATGCCATTGTTGCTTCTAGCGTCAAACCTGAGCAATTCCGCAAAGTATATGACCCTATGTTTGCGATACAAGTTGATAAAGGCGAGAAGGTCAGCCCACTCTACGACTGGCGCGCACAAAGCACTTACATTCGTCGTCCACCTTATTGGGAGGGTGCATTGGCAGGTGAGCGTTCGTTAAAAGCGATGCGTCCTTTAGCTGTCTTAGGTGACAACATCACTACCGATCATCTTTCACCTTCAAATGCCATCATGCTAGATAGCGCAGCAGGTGAGTACTTAGCTAAGATGGGTTTGCCAGAAGAAGACTTTAATTCTTATGCCACGCATAGAGGTGATCATTTAACTGCACAACGTGCCACCTTTGCGAATCCCACTTTGTTAAATGAAATGGTGATGGAAAATGGCAAAGTCAAAGCAGGTTCATTAGCACGCATAGAACCTGAAGGTAAAGTCACGCGCATGTGGGAAGCGATTGAAACTTACATGCAACGTAAGCAACCATTAATCGTGATTGCAGGTGCTGATTATGGCCAAGGTTCTTCACGTGACTGGGCTGCTAAAGGTGTGCGCTTAGCTGGAGTGGAAGTGATTGTGGCTGAAGGATTTGAACGTATACACCGTACCAATTTGGTAGGCATGGGTGTGTTACCACTAGAATTTAAATCTGGTGTGAATCGTTTAACACTTGGTTTAGATGGCACTGAAACTTATGATGTGGTGGGTGAGCGCAAACCACGTGCAACGCTAACTTTGGTTATACACAGAAAAAATGGCGAGAAGGTGGAAGTACCTGTCACATGCCGACTTGATACAGCAGAAGAAGTCTCGATTTATGAAGCCGGTGGCGTGTTGCAAAGATTTGCGCAAGACTTTCTTGCTTCAACTAAGGCAGCATAATCATGGCACACGCTCCTCAAATAAAAATCCCTGCAACCTATATACGTGGTGGCACCAGTAAAGGCGTATTCTTTCGTTTGCAAGACTTGCCTGCACAAGCGCAAACACATGGAGCGGCACGTGATGCTTTACTCATGCGTGTCATTGGTAGCCCTGATCCTTATGGCAAGCAGATTGATGGCATGGGTGGTGCCACATCAAGTACAAGTAAAACAGTCATCGTTTCACCAAGTGCCAAACCTGATCATGATGTGGATTATTTATTTGGTCAGGTATCCATAGATAAAGCCTTTGTTGATTGGAGTGGTAACTGCGGCAATCTCTCAGCAGCAGTAGGACCGTTTGCGATTAGTTCAGGATTAATCGATGCAAAGCAGTTGCCACAAAATGGTATGGCAATCGTGCGCATCTGGCAGGCCAACATCTCCAAAACCATTATCGCGCATGTACCTATGGTGAATGGCGCTGTGCAAGAAACAGGTAATTTTGAATTAGATGGTGTTACCTTTCCTGCCGCTGAAGTGCAACTTGAGTTCATGGATCCTGCTGCTGAAGAAGAGGGCGGTGGTGGTGCGATGTTCCCAACTGGTCATTTGATTGATGAACTTGATGTACCCGGTGTCGGCAAACTACAAGCCACCATGATTAACGCAGGCATACCGACTATTTTTATTAATGCGGATGCGATTGGTTACACAGGCACTGAACTACAAGAAGCCATTAATAGTGACAGTAAAGCCTTAGCCATGTTTGAAACTATACGTGCTCATGGTGCAGTGCGTATGGGTTTAATTAAACACATCGATGAAGCAGCAACACGTCAACATACACCTAAGGTTGCGTTTGTAGCAGCCCCCAAAGACTACATTTCATCGAGTGGAAAAAAAGTATCTGCATCAGACATTGATTTGCTAGTGCGTGCGCTTTCTATGGGTAAGCTGCATCACGCCATGATGGGTACGGCAGCCGTGGCAATTGGTACAGCAGCATCTATACCTGGCACTTTGGTGAATTTAGCAGCAGGTGGTGGAGAACGTGAAGCAGTTCGCTTCGGTCATCCCTCTGGTACCTTGCGTGTTGGTGCGCAAGCGAGCCAAGTGCATGGTGAGTGGAGCGTGAAGAAAGCCATCATGAGTCGCAGTGCACGTGTGTTGATGGAAGGCTGGGTACGCATTCCTGGCGATGCATTTTAAAAAACAAAAAAATCAGAAAAAATAAAACAGTAAGAACTCTGCGGAGACAGCATGAACTACCAAGATTATTATAAAAAATCTCTACAAGATCCTGAAGGCTTTTGGGGTAATGAAGCTAAGCGTATAGATTGGCACACTCCCTTTAAAAAAGTACTGGATTACAGCAAACCTCCTTTTGCAAATTGGTTTATGGGTGGTGAAACCAACCTCTGCCATAACGCAGTTGATCGTTGGGCAAGCAAACAACCTGATGCGACAGCACTAATTGCCATTTCTACTGAAACAGCAGATGGCACACCTTCTGAAAAAAGTTGGACGTTTAAAGAACTGCAAGCAGAAATAGAGCGCACCGCAGCCATCATGCAATCACTCGGTGTAGGTAAGGGTGACATCGTTTTGATTTACATGCCCATGATTGCTGAAGCAACGTTCGCCATGTTGGCATGTGCACGCATAGGTGCAATTCATTCTGTGGTTTTTGGTGGTTTTGCTTCGAACAGTCTGGCAACACGTATTGATGATGCTAAACCTAAGCTCATAGTGTCAGCCGATGCAGGCTCACGTGGTGGAAAACCAGTACCTTATAAACCTTTGCTAGATGAAGCAATTCAAATGGCGGAACATAAGCCTGAGCATGTGTTGTTGATTGATCGTGGTTTAGTTACGATGAATGTTGTTGCAGGTCGTGATGCTGACTATGCCACCCAACGTGAAAAATATTTACACGCTACTGTTCCAGTCACTTGGCTGAAATCGGATGACATCTCTTACATACTCTATACATCAGGCACTACTGGCAAGCCTAAAGGTGTGCAGCGTGATGTAGGTGGTTATGCAGTGGCTCTCGCTGCATCGATGGAAACGATTTTCTGTGGCAAAGCTGGCGAGACCTACTTTGCAACATCAGACATAGGTTGGGTGGTGGGTCATTCTTATATCGTCTATGGTCCATTGATCGCAGGTATGGCAACCATTATGTATGAAGGCACACCACTGCGACCAGACGCTAGCATCTGGTGGCAGATAGTAGAAAAATACAAAGTCACACGTATGTTCTCAGCACCGACAGCAGTGCGAGTGTTAAAAAAACAGCCACCGGAGATGATGAAAAAATATGATGTTTCATCATTAAAAGCACTTTATCTGGCTGGTGAACCTTTAGATGAAAGTACCTCATCTTGGATAGCGAATGAGTTAGGCGTTTCTATTATTGATAATTACTGGCAAACAGAAACAGGCTGGCCAGTGCTGTCGATTGCAAAAGGCGTAGAAGATAAACCCACACGTTTAGGTAGCCCTGGCATACCTATGCCTGGTTATCGTATGAAATTATTAAACGAAGCCACTGGTGAAGAATGCGGTAACAATGAAAAAGGTGTAGTGGTGATAGAAGGTCCTTTGCCACCAGGCTGTATGCAAACCGTGTTTGGTGATGATGCGCGTTTCGTTAAAACCTATTGGTCTAATTTCTCAACCGAACAAGTGTATTCCACCTTTGATTGGGGCATACGCGATGATGATGGCTATTATTTCATCTTGGGTCGCACCGATGATGTTATCAATGTTGCAGGTCATAGATTAGGAACACGTGAAATAGAAGAGAGCATTTCCAGTCATCCTAATGTTTCAGAAGTGGCCGTTGTTGGCGTAGAAGATAAACTCAAAGGACAAGTTGCCGTTGCCTTTGTCATTCCACGACATGCTGAAACCACAGCCACAGCCGAAGCGCGTGCGCAATTAGAAAAAGAAGTATGGGCGGTGGTAGATAAACAGCTAGGTGCGGTAGCACGACCAGCGCGTGTGCATTGTGTGAACTTATTGCCTAAGACACGTTCAGGGAAATTACTGCGCCGCTCTATACAAGCGATTTGTGAAGGACGCGACCCAGGTGATTTAACGACGATCGAAGATCCGACATCATTGGAACAGATTAAAGCAGCGGTGTTGGCTTAACAAACAAATGGCAAGGTTTAATAACTAGCTATTTTTTCTATATATTAAATCGTTTATTGGTCTAACTTAGTTGAAAAATTAGCCATTAAAGTCGCAATCACTTAATTATTTTTTCAGATTAATGCTAATGCTCTTTTAAGTTCAGATTAAAGCCCTTCTTTTTGCTTATTAATGTCTGAAATTATTTTTGCATTTTCTTTTGCATTACTTTTGTCAATATCTTGAATCACTACTAAACTAGAAAAAGATGTAATTTCATATTCGGTCATTTTGTTATTTTTCTGCTTTCGGTTTTTCATCTAGAGAATTTTTTAGCGCATAGTATTTATTTTCTGGCATATGTTCTTTTAGTTCTTTAAGATCATTTTTAATAATTGATTATCAAGGGCATTCGGCTCTAATTATTCGGGATTTCTTTTCTATATTGATGTTGAATCACTTTTATCTTCTTGCGCTGAAACTTTATCCTCTAAAATTGAAGGATGTAATTTGACAAGATCTTTCTGTATTTGTGAAGGAAGAATGTCGTAATGCAGTGAGAGCAAATTACGATCCTCTAAGGATAGGTTTTTTAAAATACTATTTTTATCATGGAGGAGATTGATAACAATACTTTTGAATTTTAATATTGTTGATTCCATTGTTTCTGCAGATATTGTTAACTCTAAATTATTTTTATTTTTAATTAATTTTGTGCGTAAAGCTGTTGATATTGCTATTCCATCAGTGACTCCTTTAGTAAGTATTATTTCGCTAAAATCATTAGCGAGTTCTTTTGCGTTAATATCTTTTTTAATATTCTGAGTGTCAGTAATAGATTCTTCCTTAAAAGATACTTTTTTGTTGGTTGTCAGTTCTGGCGGTTGAATATTTTTATTTAAGCCAATCTTTTCTTGCAAGGCATTTTTAAGATTTTTTAATTCTTCTTTTATTGAGTTACTTTTGTTTTTAGATATCCCATTCCTTGGTTCAGATTTGAGAACTTCTTTTTTATACTGATATCCTTTGGGTTCGTAGGCATATAAGCCCATTTCCGCAAAATTAGATTTCATATCTCTAATTTTATCAAGCTCTTGACTTAAATTAGGATTGACTTCAGTAGGCCTTTCTCCAATATTAATTTTTGTGGGTGTATATTCAACTCCATCTTTAAGGCCTTCTAATTCATTTAACATCTTATCTAATTCAGCCACGGCAGCAGCCCCTAGTTTATTGGAGTTAGTTCCATCTACCTCTGAATGTGGTTCTTCCGTAGGTTTCATATCTTCTGGGTAAAATTCAAGCTTTTCTAATTCATTTATATTATTCAACAACTCACCATCTAGGAAATTTTCTTCAAATTTTTCAGAATTATTTATTTCGGTTTTTGTTTTGATTTCTTCATCGTTTCTTAAATCTTCTATAGTTATATCTTTTAATCCAAATTCATCTTCAAGTTTTTTCATTTCATCGGCTAAATTTTTTTGAATCGCTGCATTTTTTCCTTCTATAAAAATTTTAACTTCCTCTGCTGTAATTGAATTTTTATCTAAAATGCCTTTTGTAAGGGATGAATTTTCCGATAATTTTTTGTTTATAAAGATATTCTTTAATTTTTCTAGTTTATGCAATGAACGTTCTGAAAATGTGTTTTTATACACCACAAAAATTGTTGCCTTACTTTCTCCTGAGCCTTTTATTTTTGCTCTTATTTTTTCATTCCCTTTAAGGTCAGAAATTTTATTTTTGACTTGATCTATTTCTTTTAGATTCATATTGTCGTGTAATCTTATTATGCCCATTGATTTGATTGTCATTATCAATTCTCCTAGATAAATAATTTACGTAACTATATAAAATATATTTTTTTTAAAAAATATTTTCAAATATATTTTTAACTTTTATTTTTTATAAATCAGATAATTTATTTGTTAGTATTTCTATCTCATTGTTTATTTCTTCTAACTTTACGTTGGATTGCTGAATTCCATATCCGTTTTTTTTATCAAGTAGCGAATTTAATTTGTTTATGGTGTCTGATATTTTATTTTCAATTCCATGAATTTCTTCATTTACTTCTTCAAGCTTCAAGCTTGATTGTTTTTTTTCTAAAATTAATTTTTTTTCATAAAGATTTGTTAGCTTATTTATGGCCGGTAAATTGGCAATTGATTCTGATCTTTGATTTATCTTTATTATTGAGAATTCTATTTTTGATATATGTTGAGTGCTTTTTGCGTAATTATTTTTTTGATTATTATTAATTATGCTTTTGAGATCGTTTGTTGAATTTTGTTTTTTGTAGACAACATCATTTTTTTTAACTTCTTTAGGGACGTTTTGTGTCGGAGAATTTAAAACTATCCAGCTAGGATTATTTTTTAATTTATCCATAATTTTTAAAGTTATTTATGTATATTTTTTTATTAGATTTAGAAATTGAAATTTTGTATCTTTAATGCATCATTTTTCTATCATTGGGTTGGTAACGACTAACGACTATAAGTTCGATAATCGGTTTTAATATTTCCGCGAGGTAATGCTCTTCAATACTGTTTTGACTGTTCGCTCATGCCATAGGCCAATCATACGAATGCTGTAATGCATTTGTATGGACTAAATTTGTTCGAGGGAAGTGAAGCGAGCTGCTAGAAAATTAATCAGCAAGAGTGGTAATAACAGGGCTGTGGTCTGAGGGTTGTTCCCATTTGCGTGGGAGTTTGTCGATTTCACAGGCAGTGCAGATTGCACTTAGAGGTGGGGAGAGCAGGATATAGTTTATGCGTATTCCCCGATTGCGGCGGAATGCCATTTGTTGATAAGTCCAGTAGTTATAGAGGTTTAGTTTTTTATATGAATAACTAGCTGTAGCTAAATTTTGTTAATGTGGTTTCGCTGTTTGTTTTTCTTATGAAATCACATTATTGTTTTCATTCATCAATAATTCTTTGACTATGAACTTCAGAAAATAATTTAGTAGTTTTTTCAAATGCTATATCAATAGCATTTTGAGTGGCTTTAGCAGTATCGTTTGACAGAAACATATTTGGAATATCTCGATATTCAAGATTAAAATTTTGTAGCGTTTTTTCTCGTCGTTTTATGTATTCTTTTTCATATTCAGTTGTTAAAGATGTGCCGCTCAGTACAGGATCATTTAATAAAATTGAATTGAATGTCCCAAAAGACTCCGGAAGTGAATGACCTCCATCAAAAGTTAAAAACATCATGGTTCCTACAAATGCATCTTGAATATTTAGTGGTAGCTCTTCATCGTTTTCATATGAATTTTGTAGCATGTGCCTATAAAGGAAAGTCATTATATTGGTTGAGCCAGAAGCACCATTCACAGTATTCTGTTCGCTATTGAGTGTATTTTCCTCAAATTTTGTTGGTTCATTTACATTCATATTTACTGACGCCTGAATATTTGCTCCGCTGCCCCAGTTTTCTCCGCCTTTATTAGGAAGATGATGTGGTAATCGTGTTCCAAATCCATCTGTTTTCTCAAGGTTAGCGTTGATTCCATTAAAAAATAGATTTGCATTTTCTTCTGGGGTTAATCGTTCTGTAGTTAACTCTAAATAAGAGTCAGGTTTTTCTTTTTCTAATGATGAAATAATTTCTGCTGCTGCTGAATTAAGATCTGGAAAATCATCTTTAATTAAATTTTTAATTTCTCTAAAAATATCTAAAGCATTTCCACTGGTTGGCTTACTATTTATTAGATCTAATAGTTCTGTTACTGGCTTTAGTTCAATATTCGCTTGTTTCATTAATTTAGGATTTGTATTTATTATGTTCTGAAATTCTGTCGAAATTACTGGTGTACGTTTAGTAAAGTTTCCTAACAAAGAAGGCATAGTTGATCTTGCCTTTTTAATTAATTGTTGATAATTGTAGTTCGCATAGAGCATCCAAGGTCCATTTATTACAAGGGATAATTTCACACCAACAAATGTTTGCTTTATCACTTCATAGCCAGTTCTATTTCTATTGGCCATTAATTTTTTAAAATTTAATTTTGTCGGATCATTAATAAATTGTTGAATTTCTGGTGTCTCTGCATGCCACGGTCTAGGATCTGAATCTAATGATTTTGCTAAATTTTTTAGTGCATTTGAAATATTTGAATCATCATATATTTTGATTAGATAGTTTTTCAAATAATTCCCAATTTCATCAGCTGCTATTAAGACAGATTCAGGTGGATTTTTAATTAGGTCGTATACAAATTCTGACTCAAATTTTCTTCCGAATGCATTGTCTTGTTTTTGAGTAAAGTACTTTGCCTTGGAAGCCTCTATTGCAAGTTCTTTAGTTTTATTAGATAAATCTGGGAGTTTAGAATCCTTGAGTTTTTTTATGATTGATTTTAATTTTTCTTCAGTTGAGCTCGATCCTATTTTAGAGCTCAACCAAAGTGATTTTAAATCTTTGGATATTTCTTTTAATACATGAATCTTAGTCGCTTCTTTTTTATTTAGATTTCTACTGACTTGATCTATCTCGCATATTAAATCTAATACAATTTCCCTGTTTGTTCTTGCAGCATCTCTCGATCCCCGGGCATTAGTATTTGCTAGATCAGTAATGATTGCATTATTTAGTTTTTGTAAATCATCATCTTTTAGTTTTTTTGCTTTTTTTTGTGTGGAAATTATATTTCCCAAATGATTAAAATTAAATGTATCAAGATATTCAATTGCCACTTCTGGTTTTATTGTTTTTCCAATTAATTCTTCTGCTTTGGGAAATTTAATTTCATTATTTTTTTTATTGGTGATTAATTCTTGTTCAGTATTGTCCGAATTTTTTTCAATTCTTTTTGTTCGTGTATTGTGCTTTTTTTGGGGATAAGAAATTAGTGAATTTGATTCAGATATTTTGATTTTTTTTACATCCTCTGGAATATTGTTTATTTCTGGTTTTTCCTTTCGTATAGTAGGTCTGTCTTTTTTTTCTTGTCTTTTAGGTTCTAGATCGCTGTGAACAAAAGTATTGTTTTTTTTTACTTTATTCATGGTATTTTCCCCAGCTTTTAATTTGATTATTTATATGAATATTTAAATTGTGTATCTTTTCTGCTGCATTTCAGCGAACCTTCGGTTGGTAACGATTAATGAATCTAAGTTCGATAATCGGTTTTAAAATTCCCTCGTGGTAATGCTTTTCAATACTGTTTTGACAGTTCGCACATGCCATAGGGGCAAGCATACAAATGCTGTAATGCATTTGTATGGGCTAAATTTATTCGAGGGAAGTGAAGCGAGCTGCTATAAAATTAATCAGCGAGCGTGGCAATAACAGGAGTGTGGTCTGAGGGTTGTTCCCATTTGCGTGGGAGTTTGTCGATTTCACAAGCAGTGCAAACTGCACTAAGAGGTGGGGAGAGCAGGATATGGTCTATGCGCATACCTCGATTGCGGCGAAACGCCATTTGTCGATAATCCCACCAGCTATAAAGTTTTTCTGCTTGTGGAAATAAGCGAAATGCATCTTGTAAATTCAGAGCACACAGCTTTTTAAATGCAGCTCGCTCTGGTTCTGAAACTAAAACTTGTCCTTCCCATGCTACGGGGTCATGTACATCGGCATCTTCAGGAGCAATGTTGTAATCACCCAGTAAAGCAAGTTTGGGATGTTGCTGCAATTCGGATGCTAGCCAATTGATTAATCCATCTAACCAACGTAGTTTGTATTCGTATTTATCAGAGCCGACGGATTGGCCATTTGGTATATAAGCGCAAACAATACGCATACCTGAAATAGTGGCCGCAATGATACGTTGCTGTTCATCAGGGAAGAGTGGGTTGTTTTTAACGACATCACTAATAGGATTGCGCGACAAGATAGCGACACCGTTATAAGTTTTTTGCCCACTAAATACAACTTGATAACCTGCCGCGTTGATTTCAGCGATAGGAAATTTATCGTCAGTGAGTTTGGTCTCTTGTAAGCAGAGTACATCGACTGGATTAGTTTGCAGCCATTCAAGCACATGGGGCAAACGTACCTTGAGGGAATTCACATTCCATGTAACGAGTTTCATAGGGAATTTAATAATATAAACTATTTCTCTATTTTATCTAATTTTCTATTTCTACATTAGTTTATTTAATTTACTTTTTATTGCTTCATAAGCCTCTGGTGTGATTTTATCTTTGATTGTTTCGAGTTTTTTTTCGAAATTTTTTAAATCATTTTTAGAAATTTTCATTTCTGTTTTGTTAAATATTCGATCTGCAATAAAGTTAAAATTTTCAACTAAGCCTTTATAATCGTCACCTAAATTTTTCATGCGATATTCATGTTTAATTCTAATTAAGTTCACTGCATTTTTGTTTTCTTTTCCATGAATATTAGTATCTTTAATATTATATAGTGCATCCATATTTGAGCCGCTTACCTTATATTTGGCTGATTCAATACCATCTTTTATCTTGCTTGCAAGATTGCTAAAATTTTGATTAATTTGTTTAATTGTGGATTTTGAATTTTTATAAATCGAACTCGATTCTGGTTTTAAATGTTCATTATTGATCTTAGAATTTTGCTGAGGCGTCATAAAATTTGTCTTATTTATTCCTAATGGCATATTTATCTCCTTAACTCAAATTTTTTAACTCATCGTTTCAGTTTGTATTGACTGGGATTGCTAAATAATTAGCTATTCTATCTAGATGTTTTTGTTTGAAATTCACTAATCCTTTCAACTATATTCATTTGAGAAAGTCAGATTTTTTGTGGCAAATGTTGCGAAAATGTTCCATATTTCTCTGTTGCATTTCATTACACAGAAATTATTTTTATTGACGATAAATGTCATTGATAAAAAAAGGGAGCCGCAGCTCCCTTTTTTTGAGGAATTTAACTTAATTATTGATTTGCACGTTTCATTAAAAAGCTAGTCAGCAAAGGAACTGGTCTTCCAGTTGCACCTTTAGCAGCGCCACTCTTCCATGCTGTGCCGGCAATATCTAAATGCGCCCAAGTGTATTTGCGGGTGTAGCGTTCTAGGAAACAAGCTGCGGTGATACTGCCTCCTGGTGGGCCACCGATGTTTGCCATGTCAGCAAAGTTAGATTTCAATTGTTCTTGATAGATTTCTTCCACAGGCATGCGCCATGCTGTGTCATTAAAATCTTTACCTGCTGCGAGTAGTTCATTAGCGAGTTCATCATGAGTTTCATCATGACGAGTAAAGAGACCTGTGTTGTGATGACCGAGTGCTGTTACACAAGCGCCTGTTAGGGTTGCGATATCAACGACCACTGCAGGTTTATAGCGTTCTACATAAGTTAAGGCATCACAGAGAATTAAACGACCTTCTGCATCGGTATTTAAAATTTCTATGGTTTGACCTGACATAGAAGTCACGATGTCACCTGGTCGTGAAGCTTTACCAGAAGGCATATTCTCGCAAGCAGGGATGACGCCGATTACATTCAGTTTCAACTGCATTTCTGCGATAGCGCGGAAGGTGCCTAATACTGAAGCTGCGCCGCACATGTCGTATTTCATTTCATCCATGCCAGCACCGGGCTTGAGTGAAATACCGCCAGTATCAAAGGTGATGCCTTTACCAACTAAGACGACGGGCGCAGATTTTACTTTGCCGCCCATGTGTTTTAAGACGATAAATTTAGGCGGTTGTTCACTGCCATTGGTGACCGACAAAAAGCTACCCATTTTTAGGGCTTCGAGTTGTTTGCGGTCCAGTACTTCTACACCTAGTTTGAATTCTTTAGCTAACTTACGTGCCGTTGAAGCGAGGTAGGTTGGTGTGCAAATATTCGGTGGGAGATTGCCCAGTGTTTTGCTGAGATCCATACCATTGGCAAGTGCGAGACCTTGAGCTAAAACATTTTTTGCCAAGGCGGCTTGCTCAGCATCGACCAATAAGCCTAGTTTTTTTACACCAGCTTTACTGTTTTCTTTTTTGCTTTTTAACTCATCGGAGCGATAAAGACCTTCACGTATTGTCACAACTGTAGTGCGTATGGCCCATGCCAGATCGCGCCCACGTACACCATCCATAGGTAAGGCGAATAAGGCCTCCGCAGCACCTAAGCTAGTGAACACCCGAATCACAGTCTGTAATGCCGAGATAAAATTGCGGTCTGAGACGGCATCTTCTGCTCCCAAGCCCAGTAGCAGCACACGATCTGCAGTGGTTCCGGCTGGCGCTTGCAAGAGCAATGCGCTACCGGCTTTGCCTGAAATATCACCACTCTTTAAGGCATTGGTAATCGCACCTTTGCTATCAAGTGCTTTGGCGGCGGCAGAAAGTTTGCCGTTTTCGAAAATACCAACCGCGATACAGCCCGATTTGGCTTGCGAGATTGCGTTTTTTGTATCAAAAGCTTTTATGCTAAAGTCCATAGTTACTCCTGTTTTCCCAACATTATAGTCCCCGAATGATTTTTCAGCGCGCAATCCGCCTTGAGTTGTTGAACACGACAGGCGCTGTGTTCACCACGCTATTTACTATCGTCATTACGGTGATGTTGATACGCATATTAGGTGATGCAGCTGCCGGTAAAGTCGCGTCTGCTGATGTGGTTGCTTTGTTAGGTTTCTCCACACTCAATTATCTTCCAGTCATTCTTACGCTGACTATTTTTATTGCAGTATTGTCTGTCGTCGCGCGTAGTTATCAAGATTCTGAAATGGTGGTCTGGTTTTCATCGGGTTTATCACTCATGCAATGGATTAGACCTGTTCTATCTGTTGGTTTACCGATTATGTTATTGGTAGGCGTACTTTCTTTGGCATTGACCCCTTGGGCTAACGGTAAGAGTGCAGAATTTAAAGAACGTTTTCGTAACCGAGAAGATATTTCACGTATCTCACCCGGAAAATTTCAAGAATCAGCAGCAAATGACAGAATATTTTTTGTGGAAGGCTTAACTGCTGAGAGCACAAAAGTAAAAAACGTCTTTGTGAATCAAAGTGACAGTAAGGGTGATGTCATCGTTTCATCGCAACAGGGTGAAATTGTGATTGATGAATACGGCGATAAATTTCTCATATTAGATAAAGGTCGTCGTTATGATGGTCAACCGGGTCAGTCTGAATTTCAAATGATGGATTTTCAGCGCTATGGTGTTTTAGTTGCGAGTAAAGCAGAACAAATTACAGCTAATAAAGCAGTACGTAATCTTCCCACGCCGATTTTATGGGAGATGGGAACGCCAGAGCACATGTCTGAATTATTGTGGCGCATTAGCTTACCCTTAATGAGTTTTTTACTGACTTTATTAGCGATACCTCTTGGATTCGTGAATCCGCGCCGGGGGCGTACCACTAATCTCATGATTGCTTTATTACTAGCTGTTTCTTATAGCAATGCAGTCGGCATAGTGCAATCATTTGTAGCGCAAGCAAAGTGGACTTGGGCTTGGTCATGGTGGCCATTACATTTAATTGGTCTAATCTTTATTGCCTTGCTATTCGCATGGCGCAATAACACCAATAGTCGTTGGCATCCCGTGATTTTGTTAAGTATGTTCAAACGATTGCTGTTCTCCTCAAAATTGGCGGCATCATGAAAGTCTTGAGTCGTTATTTTGCTACCGAGATTTATCTAGCTGTGCTGTTTGTATTGGTAGCTTTTCTTTCTTTATTTGCTTTCCTTGATTTAATGGGAGAAATACGCTGGGTAGGTGGTCCTTATCGCATTGAACATGTCTTTCTTTATGTGACCTTACGTTTGCCTTCTTATGCGTATGAATTAATGCCTATCGCCGCATTAATCGGTACGATTTATGTCATGGCGCAGTTTGCAGCGCGATCAGAATTCACAGTGATGCGTGCTTCATCATTGTCTATGATGGGTGCTATCTCTTTGTTATTGCGCATAGCTGTCGTAATATCGATTATGACGTTTTTATTAGGTGAATATATAGCACCTAAATCCAATGATTTTGCTGAAAGCTTTAAAAGAAAAATAATGGGTGCGGTAATTTCATCCGAGTTTCGTTCAGGTTTGTGGGCAAAAGATGTATTGCGTGATCCAGTCACTAAGGCGGCAATTGGTTCACGATTTTTAAATGCAAAAAAGATAGAGTCAGATAGTAGTCTCAAATCAGTGCGTATTTATGAATTTGATCAAGACATGCATTTACTGACTCGTATTAATGCAGAGCAGGCAAAATTTTTAGCAGATGGGCGCTGGGAATTAAGTAATGTACAAGAGATTCGCTTTCCTAATCCTAAAAATTCATTAGCTGCAGATCAACGATCACTAAAAATTATTAATCGCTCACTGACTACTAGTCTGATGGATTCTGAAATCACACCGGAAATCATGGCGGTGTTAGTTGCGAATCCAGACAAAATGTCAGCAATTGATTTAGCTAAATTTAGTCATCATTTAGAAGACAATAAACAAAGAACCGAACGCTATGAAATCGCTTTCTGGAAAAAGGTGATTTATCCCTTTGCTGTATTTGTGATGATGGCGTTAGCTTTACCGTTTGCATATTTAAAAGTTCGTAGCGGTGGTTTATCACTGAAAATTTTTATAGGTATCATGATAGGGGTGTCGTTTCAGTTATTAAATAGCTTGTTTTCCCATGTGGGCTTACTCAACACTTGGCCACCATTTGTGACTGCAGTCACACCGAGTGTATTATTTTTATTATCAGCAATTGCAGCCTTATATTGGGTGGAGAGACATTAATGCAGCAAAAAAAAGCTTTAATACTGTTTGCGCATGGCGCTCGCGCAGCTTCATGGAAACAGCCTTTTGAACGTTTACAAGCGCTATCACAGGCAAAGCTGACAGATGCAACGGTGAAGTTAGCGTTTCTAGAGTTAATGGAGCCGAGTTTGCCGGATGTGGTGGCTGAACTCGTGCAAAGTGGATGTGAGCAGATTCAGGTTGTACCAGTATTCTTAGGGCAGGGTGCGCATGTGCTGCGTGATTTACCTCTCTTAATAGAAGAATTAACCGCGCTATATCCACAAGTGAACTTACAAGTCAGTCAGGCAGTTGGAGAAAATGCCATCGTGCTTGATGCAATTGCAGCCTATTGTGTGAGTGCATTAGACTAGTTTTAAAAAAATGGGCCTATC
>JAIXOW010000034.1 GCA_027486615.1 Oxalobacteraceae bacterium
CACCAAGAAGTAAACTTCTCTTTCTCATCTGAAAACTCGGCCTTCACAGCCTTCCGAATGAGAGTCAACTTGAAAATCAATATTCCACTTGAAAATTGAATCACCAAGAATTAAACTTCTCTTTCTCATCTCAAGACTCGGCCTTCACAGCCTGAAAAGACTCGGCCTTCACAGATTCAACTTGGAAATTGAATCACCAAGAAGAAAACTTCTCTTTCTCATCTAAAAACTCGGCCTTCACAACCTTCTACGATAACCACACGTGTAAAACACTTGAAAATTGAATCACCAAGAAGTGACAATAGAAAGAAAATAAAAGTCGTTTGTACAAGTCTTTGGCCTTCACAGCCTTCTAAGATAACTAAACTTCTCTCTCAAACTCAAGTCATCTTCTCTCTGGAATTCGAGCTCCCACATTCTCAAAACTAATCAACTTCTCTCTCAAAATAATAACTCAATCAAAAAATGTCTTTAGTGGAATTATCCCTGACAACTAAAGTTAACTTTGACTCTTCAACCATAAACACAAAAAGTGACAAAAGAAAAACAAATTCTCAACTTCTATCTAATATCTCTAAAAAGTACAACTAAAGTTCTTAACTATTTCCTGCTGCCTAATAAATTGGGCTAAACAATGGGTCCTCATGATTAATGCCTCATTATCTGTGTAATTCTATCTGAAAAGTGCAACTAAAGTTTTCAACTTCTAACTAAAGAAATACTAAAGTTCTGAAACTTTAAACTCAAAATTCTAATTCTTTTTTGTTAAAAAACGCATCTTGTCACTTCTCGGTAATTCAAAGAGTCAAAGTTTACTTTACTTTTGAGAATTTAGGAGCTCGAATTTCAGATAGTTTTTGCAAATTAATTGTGTGGAATTGAAGTTGATTTAATTTTTGTGTAAATAAAGAAAATATTGATGAAAAACACTTTAATTTTATGTAAAACAAAATGAAAAATATAAAAGTATTTTATTTGTTTTCTATGTCTCTTTATTCACTCACAACATCGAAATTTCAAAACTCAAGTTACAAAGTTAACAAAATATTTTACTATTCTCTTTTGAAAAATTATACCTTACTCGACAATTTTATCTAACATGTTTTTTGTTTGCTTCCATCGAGAATAAAATGGCAAACATTAAAGAAGAATGGCAGAATTTTAATAATAGATTACCCTTAACGTTAAGATAGATTTTACTAGTTTTCAATTTAACATTAATTAGCGTTTCTCAACACTATTAGCTTTAAAAACTCCACAATTTACTTTACTTATTTAAATTGCTCCAAAAAGGTACAATAATAAACTTTTGTTAAGAAGTAATTGGTCCGATTAGCTAGTAGGGCATTCTTTTGGCATAAAAGTTGAGGTGACTGTGGAACATGTACTGTCTAATTGACGGAATAAAATAAAGTTTGTTTCTATTCATTTTTATTTTCAAGATACGTTGGCAGACCACTTTGTGTTATTGATCATATCTCCGATAAAAGGTCCGAGTCTTGACACATTCACAGTCCTTTCCACAGCCCTCTCCGTGCTGTTTCCTCTTCGAGCACCTAAGAGAAACGAATTGTTAAAGATTAAAACTTCTTTTAACAAATTAGTAATAGACCTAAAATGTGCATTTCTATTTCTAAGGAACAATACATAAACTGTTAACTATCGAATTTAATATCGTAATCTCACTCTTCACTTTGTGATGTAACAAAAAGTCCTTAATGAATTACGAAAATGTGATCTTACCGAAATAAGGCATTTTTTAATTAGAAACATCTATTGTTTGTTGACATCTCATAGTTAAGATTTAATAGTTTTTGGAGTTGTTTTACGTACACAGGGATGGATCTATTTGAAATGAATTACCGGTAGGTGTCCAGTTCGTACGATTTCTCAGAGATGTCCTTGAGACGACGAACAATCTTTTTACACTTCTTCTCCAGCCTGACAATGGAGTCCTCCAGTCTCTTGACCTCCGGTTTGTAGACGTGGACGTCCCACTTGGTATTTTTCAGCCTCTCCTTCTTGAATGCCTTGCGTACGACAAAGCCTTTCTTCCGTGATTCGAGCATTAAGCGATTCTAAAAATAAAAAATTATTTTCATTTTGAAGTGTTTAATAATTGCAACGTCTGATTTAAAAGTATTAATGCATTTGAAAACTTACCAATAGTCTGTGGCTGTGCCGAGCCATCTCCAATCCTCCCCTGAGTCTCCTTTGCTCCTTGATAAGTTTCCGCATCGACTTAAGATCAGACGATAATTGAATTTCAAGTTGGAGGAGATTTTCTAATTGATCTTCAATATTCATCTTGAGTTGAGATGGAACGAAAAGTAATACTTTTGAAAAGTTAATTTGTTATTGTTTTTGTTTGCGTTCAAAGTTAAGAGTGTTCGTTTCAATTTCAACAAAAAAAATTGTAATTAAAAAACGCCTCAGTCTACTTTGAAGCAAATTTCATGTCTTGGACTCATTAAAAAGGTGAAGATTGTTCGTTTCAGTTTAAACAATAAAAAATGTTGTTATTAAAAAACGCCTCAGTCTTCTTTGAAGCAAATTTCATGTCTTGGACTCATTAAACAGGTGAAGATTGTTCGTTTCAGTTTAAATAACAAAAAATGTTGTAATTGAGAAATGCCTCATTCTACTTTGAAGTATAAACACGTCGTATCGAGACGCAACAATTCACATTGGGCGCGGAATTTAAAATTTGTTTAAAACTTAAAAGAGCCTGTTGATATCAACGTTTGAAATATTTTTAAGTTGCAATTGAATAAATTTTTGTGTCATAGACCCAACTCATTAGACAGGTTTCTAATTTGTGGCACATCTTCTGCACCCCTCTTTATGTAATTACCCTTCTTTGACTTTTAATGGGGTAGTTTTTTAGATTTTAAACTAAAATGATGAACTTAATTACTGTTGAGGGAAACAATGTTATTGCAAAACAAATTTGAAAGATAAAATAATTATTCCTTTAATTGAAGTTTAGACTGAAATTGCTGTGTCGTATTCTTTTATTTTCAACATAATTATAATGCATTTGCGGTTTTACGAACTCCACCCTTCTTCGTTGTCGTCCTCTTTTGCCAACCTTACGCAGCCTTTGAAATGCTGCCTCTCTATTTCTTTCCTCAAACAGGGCATGCGAGTGGCAAATTGCCATGATGCAGTTGCATTATCCGAATGCTCTGTAACAATAATGAAATTGTTAAGTAACTTGAGATATCATTCATTATTTAGCAGACTATTGCAAATAGCCTCAAAAATGCATACAATTACAGTTACTTTTTAAAAACGTACTCGAATCTAATTACAATTAAAATGAAAGAAAAGGTAATAAATTGCAACTTTTGATGTGTACGAAATGAAAAAAAATATAATTAATCGGAAATTTTTGATGTCTATAAAGTGAAAGAAAAGGTAATGAATTGCAAATTTTGATGTCTACGAAATGAAAAAGTATTTACTTGGGAGCATGACGAATAATGTTGTCAAGTTTAAGATCCGAATTAAAGCAAATTGTACAATTTGCAACGTGTCGGAGGAAAAGCTTCCCAAATCTGGGGCACATTTTGAACGTGACAATGTCTGGATTCATTTCGAGAAAGAAAACTAAGAACCTTTTGTTATTGTTGTTGTTGAGCTAGACGGGTTAATGTAACGAAAATCTTACTCACCAATTATCGTTGTCCAGATCGTTGTAGATTAGACCGTTTAAATATGAAAATGAGAACATCTCGTATTTCGTAAACGATCTTCATTTTTGAATTAAAGATGTAGACAATGACCATAAGACGTTCATTTGTTTTGAAACTGAAATGAAGACCACGAATTTTTTCATCTGACATAAATGTCGAACATGGCAACGTCAGATAGTCTTCAAGTGGCCATTAAGCTACTCCAGAGCCTGAAGGAAAGTCTATTTCTTCTCGAAAAAAAACACTATGCGGACACAGTTCTCGTAAGTTCTTAAATTTCCACCTTATTTATGTGTTTTCTTTGACTAATGTATTTACATGTTCGTTAAAACATGAAGTTGTAACATTCATTTTGACATTGTTTTTTTGTGTTCGTTAAAACATTATTTTAGGTAAAAATGTCTGAGTACGAAGGAAAGACGAAAGACGAGCCTTACCTCATGCGAGGATTGAGTAACAACGAGAAGATTGTTATCTGGGAATCCAAGTGGTCACTCGGCACTTTCAAGCAAGAGCAAGAAAGGTACATTTTTGTTTTTTGTCCCTAAAACCGAAATTTATGTTAAACTATGATATTACATTAATTACAAATTGATCTCTTTCCTAATAGCGAGCGGCTTTTGATCATTTTTGAGCAAAATAACTTTAATTGTTACAGAATGAAGAACAAACTAGACGATGCGGAGCGGCTGGTCGGACGACTTCAAGTTTTGAAGGACGAGAACGCTGAGCAGGAACTTGCATCGGTCCCTGTTGATCCCAATCAAGCAGTCGCCAAACGCGCATGCTGCATTTGCCTCATTAGGCCCCGAAATACGGTGTTTGTTCCGTGTGGCCACCTCGACGTGTGCGACACCTGCGCCGGAATTCTGGAGGCCACACGGATGGAAGGAAAACCCGAAGGCTATTACGTCTGTCCGATCTGCCGAAGTCAAGTCTTTATGAGGCAGATCGTGTTTGGTTTATAAACGAAATGTAGGTAAGAGATCATTGAGTCATAGGAGACCCCTGTTTTATTGAGTTTGTTTAAAATGCGCTTTACAGTGAATTTTCGTGATCTTTTAATCAAGTTTTTGTATTCCCACCTCGAATGAATTCAACCCTATTTTTGTCGCGAAAGGTTCAACTATGTTTAAATTATTTTTTTGTCTTGAAAATTGAATGCTCAATGATCCAGTTTAATTTGGCTTCGTTTTTTTGACTGCGGACTTTACTTTTTTAGGTTTTATTCATCTATAACTTGACATCTTCAAATGGAAGCTTTACGTAGAACCTATTTTTTTTAATTTGGCTTCATTCAGTTGACTTTTAGCAGTAACGATTCCACAGCCCGGATCAAACACCTAGGTCATCGTTTTTGGACTTTAGTTCAATGTCGTCATTCCTATTTGCTCTAAATACTTTTATTATTCTAAAACTTGACATGTTGTCATGGAAGCTTTACGTTAAAGTATTGAGTAATAGGGCTTCATTTTTTTCACTTTTAGCATTGACATCGTCCTGACGGCATAGGAAACCTCACTGCGCAACCCAGATTCATATTGTAATCATTCCAAACCTACTGTTCAATAAAAACTGTGACTTTATCCTCCACTGTCAAAAATGAATCGTCACGCATTTAAGCCGTGTTTTTAGGTGTTTCCTAAGTCCCAAGAGAACATTGGGTGCAAGTGAAAGCCAGGTCTCAAGGGAGCATTGCAAAAGTGAAAGCAGGCCCAGGTCCCATGGGGGTGTGCGAGTGAAGGAGACAGGTCTCAAGGGAGCATTGCAAATTACAAAAATTCAATTGAATTGCCTGGTTGAATTTAATCATTTGATTTTTAAATAAGTTATGAATGCATTGACGGTTTAAAACGCAGCTAAAGGTGAACAAAAAGACCGTTGTAACCATCATAAACATTAACTAAAAGGTTGACTTTTTAACTCAGTACTTTACTACTTTAATTACGTCTTTTTGTTTGTGCAAATCTTGCACGCTTGTCATTTAATAGTTTCGAACGTAAAGTATCTTAAGCGCCACCTTTAAAAAATAAGCGCAACCTGGTCAGACAAGTTTTGAAATTTATCAATAGAGAAGAGTTTTAGAAACTTTGCATAATTGCACCCTCTATAACGAAAGACTAAATTCTGTTAGATGGCAGACACATCAATTTCATACTTTGCATTGTTATTGAAGGAATTGAGTAAGAATGCTCTTGAAAATGTTTCGTTAGAATAATGAATTCTAATTATTGAAGTATATGAGAAGTAGATTGAAAGTATTATTACTGGAAACATGTACAACTATTGACGTATTCGAACATGTATCAATACCATAAAAATTTAAAGATCAATGTGTCGCAAGTTTTAAAATGTTTGCTTACAGATGTTCTATCAACAAAACAATATCGTATTGATTCTATTTTATTTGAACGGTCTAATGCATTTTTATTTGGGCACAATCATCATTCAAAAGTACGCGCCACAAGTGTAATAACACGCAACCTCGTCAGACAAGTTTTGAAAACTAACAATAGATAAAAGTAAAGTCTGTTGATGGCAGAAACATCAGTTTCATACTTTGTACTATTATTGAAGGAATGGAGTAAGAATACTCTTGAAACTATTTCGTTAGAATAATGAAAACTGAAAACATGTACAAATATTGACATAGTCGAACATGTATCAATACCATAAAAATTTGTAGATCCATGTGTCGCAAATTTAAAAATTAAATTGAAAG
>JAIXOW010000277.1 GCA_027486615.1 Oxalobacteraceae bacterium
AAATATTCTTTATGTAAAAACTCAGTTATTACATAACTCGAATTATTGTTTTTTATAGGAATTATTCTTAATATTTTACTATACAAACTACCAATAACAGTGGGGGAAACAATATTTGTATAGCAAATAATATAATCAGGTCTTAAATAATCAACATCTACGTCCAGTTGAAGACTCCATAGAATATGTGGTTTATATACCTTATCAACTTCATCGGTGGCATTGTATGTAATTGCATGTTCGTGTTCACTCATTTTCACCATAGTAAATCCTTTTACTTCATCCAAAGTTCCATTATAACCAATAATTTTAAGCATGTAATTAGAGGCTAATATTTGAACATCTTCTTTAGTAAATCTACATTCCAATCTGCGTAAATCAGTGTTGTACGCAACTCGACCGATTTGACTTTCCCTAAAAACTTTATCAAGGGTTGTAACTAACTCATCTTTAGTATATCTTTTGTGTTGTAATGTAAATTGATGTGTTACAAAAAATCCACCCACACCTTTATGCCTAATTAATATGTTTCTTGAAAAAACATCAGGCATAAATGTTTTAAATGTATTTGGGTGGCTTATGGAAGTTAAGCACACTTTCCATGATCGATCAAGGCTTAAAGTATTAGGAAGTTTAACTTTAAAGGATGATTTTGTATTATTTGGTGAATTAACGTTTGTTGATGTTAGTCTGACATTGAAAAATTGTTCTTCCATTTTTTTAATATCTAATTTGACAATCGTTGACACTCCTTTTAATAAAGTTATTGGATTGTTATTGTGGTCCAGTAATTTAATATTTAAATCTGTAATGTTTGTGTTAGATAATGGAACATATTGCCTATTTTCAAATTCATGAAAATAATATTTATCGTTCTGTGAAAAGTCAGGGCAGAAGCAAAGTAAGTCTTTTGAGTAACTAGAATTAAATATCTGTTGTTTTACATCTGCAGAAACAACTTTAATTAAAGTAGGAAATGTTTTTTCTGGATGTGATATATGATTATCTCTACGTCCACTCAAAGTAATAGGTATTCCAGTTTTTTTCTCACTTTCTAATCTAAATGCATAATATTTATCACCTTTAAAATTCGTAATATAAGGTAACTCATTGTGAACATATTCAAACTGTTCATAGAATTTTCTTACAAGTTCATATTTACCAGCCCCAGTTTTTTTAAAGTAATCTGTAGATTCTTTGGAATGATATTTAGGTATTTTAAATGTTGACATCATGGAATCACTTATCAAAATCCATAAATCATTATTTGTACTATTTTTATCTTTATTTGTGATTGTGAATCTATAATCATTCTCCAATCCTATAAAGGCATCTTCATGTTTATTTCTAATTCTTTGGAAAAATACCTCCATATCTTCAAAAGTATAAAATTTATCTTCAAATCTATAAAATTCCCACCAACAAAATTGATTATCTTCATTTTCTTGAAATTTAAAGTCAACTTTAATTAAACATTCATCATCAGCAACGGTACACATAGTTTTAGACAATTCTTTGACACACATTTGGGGGCATTTGGGTGCCTTGTATTGACAATTTGTAAGCATAAAACTTGGGGCTTCAGGATTTTTAGGTAATTCTATATTTCTGAAATTTGTAGAGAATCCAATACTTTCAATACCCACACACCAATTTTCATTTTCTGAATGTTCCAAGATAGTTGGTAATTTATTTTTAAAATTAGTTAGTGTGTTGTTAGGGTATGTATCCAGGGACCCGTTAGAAATAAGAAAAATTGTCATTTTTACGTTTATTCAAAAAAACAGATACATAACACTTTATATACTGTTTAAAATTGTTTTGTAATATCTCCAGCTTGTATCCAAGAATTATATGTATCATTAAAACCTTTCCATTTCACAAAATGTTCGGTTATATCGCCTCTTTTTCTACTTTTAATTACTTTTTCAATTCTAAATTCTGAATTGCTGACTTTAGTCAATTCAAAATCATAAAAAGCGCCCTTAATTTTTTCTTTGCCGTCATATGTTTCAAGCAAATACATGGGTATTTTTGACTTTTCACGAATTGAATAAATCCTAAATATTTCTTGATTTGATTGTTCTTGATACCCTCTTGAAAATTTACCTTTTTGTCGTGCTATTCTAACCGTATCACCAATGTTAAAAACTCTCTTTCTCGGCTTTATTTTATCATGATATTTCGACAATTTTTCCCGCATGCTCAAGTGAACTTCGGGGTCGTTTTCAGCTATGCATGGCGTCGTTCCTATCATTCTATGTTTTCGGTTGTTATATGTATTCATAAGCTGCGCAAAAACATTGGTTAAAACGCCCTCCTTTGAAATTTTATCGATAAATCTGTGAGTTTCATTTTCTGTCATATATTTGTACATTAAACTTTGTAGAGTTCTGTTAAACCTCTCAATATAAGCTGCATGTATAGAACTGTCTGGAGTATATAGAAATATTTCTTTTTCAGCACAAAATTGTTTAAATTTTTTGTTTTGAAATTCTGTTCCTCTATCACAAACAATAATTCGTGGCTTATCTTTGGCGCTATCTAACACAGACTTAAATGCTTCTAATACAGTTTCCCCTCTTTTATCTTTTAATAATCTTGCCCAAGCAAATCTTGTAAATGTGTCAATAACTGTTAAAAGGTACCTAATACCATCATTGTAAGGTGCTAGTGCTTGAATGTCGACTAAATCCATTTGAAATTGATTGCGCTTAAAGTGAGAATAGGAAGGATTTCTTTGCCCTTTTTTATATTCTCGATGTAATGTGTAATTCTCAATTCCAGATAAAATATCTTTAATTTGATTGACAGATAGATTACCTTTGTAATAATCATAGATATTCTGTATACCGCTAAATGCAATTGGGTGCCCTGGTTTATTATAATTATTTTTTAAATCTTCTTCATAGTTAAATTGATCATTTTGTTTATCAATTTCTGATATTTGAGAAGTCTCTCCTTCAAATATTTGAGACATTATTCATCAAGTAAACTATATTTTGTTATTTTATTTGGGCTTAAATCGACCAACAACGCTTTTCTCTTTTTGCGTTTCTTGTTACAACTTCCTCCTTTTAATGCTGTACGTTTTTTGTTGCAACCCTCCCCCTTCAAAGTTGTTGCTATTTTAGATTTAGCTTCTTCAAGTTGCTCTTGCGCACTGTCAGAAAATTTCTTTCCCTCAAGTAAATCAACCGCTATATTAGTTGCAGCTGTTTTCCCCATATCTAAAGCAGTGGAAGCCAAATTTTTTGCAAAATCACTTTTTAAAAATCTTTTCCCCGCATTAAGACCCATTTTTGCAATAGGCTTAAAACCACGTAATATAGCTCCAAATATAGAGCCAAGTCCGCGACCCTGTTGAAATCTTAAACCAGTGTGATATGTTAACATTTTTTAATATATCTTTGAATGGAAACAGAACTTATACCTACAGTTGATGCTATTTCTTTCATAGAATATTTTAAATTATTTTCTTTGCAGTATTTGTAAATTAATGATGCAATTATTGTTAAAGGATTGTGTCCAGTGTCTTCAACAGGCATTTTTTCTTTAATTACTGAATATATTTTGAAATCGTTTAAACCAAGTAACTTGCAATATTTTTCTAACAGTGTGTGTGGATTTAGGACGAGAGATTCAGACTCTTGCATATCATATAAATCATTTTCTGATATGCCGCTTACAGAACTTATATCTTTGATAGATACAGGGCAGCCAATTTCATTTAAAGTCTTATAAACAAAATATGGAATCAACTTTTTTGTTTTAGAATTATTTTTTCCACATGATTTAAGCTTTTGAAGTACATCATTAGCAAATATTTGAGGTAGATTTAAACGCTCTAAAATTTCTTTGATTTCTTCCTGAAAAATAGATTGTGAACAATTAAAAGTTTGTGCTTGACTAAAAAAATAGTTTGACAAAACCAAACCACAGTCGTAACAAACAATTATTCCTTCACGCTCATCAATTACCTCGCTTAAATGTTCACAATAATAAGGTTGAGCACACATTCTATATCTTTAACTGATTTACAGCCAACAATTACTATTTTTCCGGAATGAAATATGATAGCCGTTCCTATATCAAATTTAACAAAAAGTCCAGGAAATTTTTCGTTGTTATATTTAATTTTTGGAAACTTTTTCGCTAAACTAATATTAACAAGACTTAATTTTCGTTTCAGATTTGTTGTTGCAATAATATTATCAATTGTTTGTGTGATTACAAAACAATCTGTTAAATTTTGAATTAGTTCAATCGCTTTAGGTATTTGATCTACAGATGGAATTTTAGTTATATTTATATGGTTTTCACCTTGCTTATTTGTTTTAAAGATTATGTATGTGAAATCACTTTTTAGAACTAGAAAATTGTTATGTTGAATACACTTTAAGTTTTTTTCTAATAAGTTCTTGTAAACTGTATCTAAGAATAACTGTGACGTTTTAATGCTAACCTTCACATTCGCAACCTTATACATTGTATGATCAACTGCGCTTAAAAAATAAAATACTTAAATATATAAACTAAAAATGGCTAATATTGGTGTGGGCACATTTGTTGAAGACCAAGATGAGAAAACAGGAGATCCGTTCGATTTATTTTCATCTCCAAATGTTGTGACAGATCTAATTCACGGGAAAACTGTTACTTGTTACCCGCGCGGGCCGTTAACTGATACCGGGCCATACGAATTCATTATAAACGGTGACTCAGATTTTATTGATCTACCTTTCACAAGATTAAATGGTGAAATACAAATTACAAAAGCAGATGGCACGGCTGTGACTGATACAGAATTAAATGCTTTTGTGAATTTATTACCTCAATCTATTTTTAGACAGGTGGAATGTCGGGTTGGGGACCATCAAGTGTGTGATCTTTCAACTCCGACCTATCCCTATAAAGCATTCATTGAGACACATTTGGGATTTACAAAAGACCAAAAAACTACCATGTTTGAGAATTTAGAATATTATTCTAAAGATACTCCAAATGCTGAGGAGATATTTGTTTTGGCTAATTCTGAGTCATTTAAAAAAAGACACGCTCAATTAAAGGCAAATGAGGGCAAACTACCTTTTTCTATGATTTTACATGTTGATTTCCTGAACTGTCATAGACCTCTAGTTCCTCATGTAGATGTGAGATTGAAATTTATTAGAAGTGACGACAGTTTTTCACTTTTAGGAGCGGCAAAAGCTGTTAAAATCAAAATTAACGACTTAAGCTTAGATGTTAGAAAAATAACATTTGACCCGCAACTTGCAGATGCTATCGAAAATAAATTGTCGAGTACACCAGCTGTTTACCCAATTACAAGTGGGAAAATTCAAAGTCACATTATGTCGTAAACTTTCAACAACATTGTTCAAATTGTCGTAACACCGCGCATACAACTTTTGTAGTTCTCCTTTGTT
>JAIXOW010000118.1 GCA_027486615.1 Oxalobacteraceae bacterium
ACAAATATTGTTTCCCCCACTGTTATTGGTAGTTTGTATAGTAAAATATTAAGAATAATTCCTATAAAAAACAATAATTCGAGTTATGTAATAACTGAGTTTTTACATAAAGAATATTTGGAATTACAAAATACAGAAGTAAGTGAAGTGGAAATTGAATTGCGTGCACATGATGGTACTTTAATAGAATTCGGTTTCGAGCAAGATGTAATTTTAAATCTGGAATTTCGTCAAAACTAACCATTTTCACAATGGCTACGAATGTGAACAGTTTAGTTTTGTCCGCATGTGAATGTTCAAGAGATATTATTGCACCGATATCTTTACCTGAGAATAATAAGGAATATGTTGAATTAAAGAAGACATTTATGAGAAATTACTACAAAGAACTTAAGTTACATTCATCAGTTGGTGACAAACCTTGCTATGGTAAACAACTTGCTCAAGTTAGCACATTATCTTCCATTTTTTCATCTCACAAAAAGGATCTAAAAAGACTAAAAGACCATATTTCCAAAACAGAAGAAAAAACAAAGAAACGGCAATACATCGAATTACCAAGAAAAAAAGTTTCTATTCCTGAATATATTAACAGTTTTCTTTCGCTCACTTCCTCTTTTGAAAATATATTAACAACTTTTTACAAGCCTGAAGATATTGTGCCCATCAAAATCCTTGTGGATTCAGCCAACGCAAATTGTCTCACATTATCTGTGTTCGAGAAATCCATTTCTCATTCTGATTAAAAATGGATTACGCATTTGAAAAATTGGCAAATCAACGACTGAAAACGGATCAATATAATTGGAAAAGCCTATTGTCTCATCCGTCTGAAATTATCCGGATTGACGAACAATTACGTTTCAAACAATTCGAGTTGAGAGATTTTAACGAGCAAACGCCAGGTTATAATTTTATTGCTGCGCAAACAAATTTGGAACATCAAAGACTAATTTTCAGCATGCGATGTTACCTCGCCATATGCGGTTACTCTTTTTTCCGGATACCTGTGTTTTCTCATGAAGAATTTCAACGCTTGAAAAATAGCTTTATCGACCGTGCAAATTTTAAAATAGAGCAAAGCTTCATTGAGTTAACCGCACATGAGGATGACTTTTGGCTTATAATGCAAACAGCTTGTGACAAAAGTAATAGTGAAAAATTCTACAAAAAAATAATGGGTGAAGTTTTAAGTTATTATCAATTCCCGCAAGAACAAAAGGAAATAATGATGGAAACAATAATTCAAAAATGTCGTTTCACTGTATAATAAATGTATTAAAAATGGAAAAATAAAAAATATTTCAAAACTAAACTTTTGTCTGTATTTAAGTACAATTATTAAGAAAATATATTATTGAAATATAAAAATGCCTTACGATATTAGATTCCGAACTAGTTTTAATTGTCTTGTTAGTGGGCCTGCGGGTTCGGGAAAGACAACATGGGTAAAAAACCTGTTGTTAATAGGTAACCAAATATTTACGGTGAAGCCCAAAAAAGTGTTTTTGTTCTATCAAGCAATGCAAGACATGTATTTAGACATGGAAAACCTTGGTTTAATTGATGAAATGATTGACGTCAAAGAAAAAATGCCTAGTCTAGATGAAATACATGATATGGTTTTCCCATTTAAAGAGGATGGTGGTTCTATGATAATATTTGATGACAGTATGACTTCAATTAATTCAGACTTTGAATTATTGTTTTGTAATTTAAGTCATCACGATAACTGTAGCATTATTTTTTTAACACAAAACTTGTTTTTTCAAGACAAGTCATTTAGAACCATGAGTTTAAATACCCATTACATGGTTTTGATGAAAAATGATCGTGATAAACAACAAATCAGTATATTAGGAAAACAAATTAGTCCTAATAATTCAAATTACATCATAAAAGCCTATGAGGACGCAACTCAAAACCCTTATGATTATCTTATATTAGATTTTCACCCTGAAACTCATAAACTTGTGCGAATTCGTTCAAAAATATTCCCCTATCAATTCCCCTGTGTAACTTACTTGGAAAAATGATTCAAAATAAACATCTTCCATTAATAACGGTATTGTCTCGGATGAAACCGGAAGACTTGAGCGTTATTTTAGATGTGTTACCGGATGAGGCTACAGAGATTATTTGTGAGTGTGTTTACAATGTTCTCAACACGGATATTAATTTACCAGCGAAAAAAAAGGCACATTTGCGTAAATTCATTAAATCTAATTGTAGCGTCCACCGTTTAGCAAAAATATCAAAAAAATCTTGTCCAATATCTAAACGTAAAAAAGCTTTAAAACAGGAAGGTAAAGGTTTACCACTACTCTTGGGTGCTGCAATTCCATTTTTAATGGATTTATTTATGGGAAAGAAATGACTGACTATATTTAAACATCTGTAATAAGTAATTTTCTATTAAGGAAGGTTCTATAATCTAAAAATGAAGTCTAAACAGTCTGTCTATTCAAAAATGTATTTAGTTACACCTAATGTGTACGATAAAGTTCTGCAAAGTATTGATGAGAAATTGCAAAAAGCAACTTCTGATTTAAATATGGAAAAAGAGACTGAAGAAAGGCCAGGTGAAAAAATATTGGAGGATATTGCAGCTCAAGAAATACCAACTGTTACAAATGTTGAACCTGAAGTTGAAGTTTCAGCTAATCCAGAATTTATTGACCCCCAAAATGAACAAGAAGCTGAACCCAC
Organism: Oxalobacteraceae bacterium; assembly: GCA_027486615.1. Taxonomy (GTDB): domain Bacteria; phylum Pseudomonadota; class Gammaproteobacteria; order Burkholderiales; family Burkholderiaceae_D; genus Pernthalerella. The sequence continues at coordinate 2,710 of JAIXOW010000118.1, forward strand.
ATTTGGACAACCTGAGGGAATTACTGAACCTGGTGAAATAGTTGAGCCTGAAATGACTCAAGCTGTTCAATCTGTTAACCCAGAAATTCAATCTGTTAACCCATTAACAACTAGTTGTGCTCAACCTCAAGTTCAAGATCAATTTATCCCCTTAATTCGGAAACCAAATGTAAAAAAAACTAGAGTAACTGCGGGAAAAATTAAAAAGACTGTGATAGTTCCCAGTATTCTAAAAAGAGCACCTCAAATACAGAGAGTTCAGCAAGAAGCGAATACGAATCCTAATATTAAAATGGTTAAAGTCTCTAGACCTGAACCTATTGATGTTATTAAAGATATATCAGTTAAAGCCAAAAAATTTGTTTGTAATGTTTGTTTGAAGGGGTTTGCTACAAATTATCACTTAAACCGTCATGTGAATACTGTACATAAAAATTTAACAAGCTTAGATAAACCACCTCAAGTTCAAACAAATATTCAGGCTTTACCTGATGATGATGTTCAAATGGAACGCCCTGTATTTCCTAAACCGAGTACGAGTAAGCAATTCCAATCATGGAAAGATACTCAAGTTCAACAAGTTAATAAAAGAAAACAGGCTGATGCAAAATTAAAATATACCCCACGACCACCAAAAACTCGCCCTGCTGATGATTGGTTTGAATCTTGGTCTTAAAAAATGTAAATTTATCATTATTTTCTAACTATAATTTGAAATAAAAACACATAAAGATTAAAGAACGTTCTTTTTATTTAATAAAAAAAGGAAAAAAACATGTTAATATGAAATATTTGGTATGATAACAAATCAAATTATTCATGATAACATTATGAAAATTATTCTGTTGCTTTTATTTTGGTTTAATTGAATTTTGAGAAAGATGAATTATCCAGTCACATCACTGTCGCTAAAAGGATGTATTTTCTTAGCGAGAACCCCTTCAGGTAACCCTTGCGGTGTCGAACCTTTGAGGATGTGTGTACCGCAATCGCAGTACATGACCGTTGGATTGATTTCCATGTGAAGCGATCTCAAGATTTCCATCTTATCTCTGTATGAGACTTGTTCCGGATTGACGTCATCACCGTACAAAAATTGTAGAATTTGGATTGGAACGGGTGGAAAGAAGGGTACTTGAAGATGGGCGAACCGTCCACCGTCAGAAAAGTCTTCGGCTGATGGAAGTGAGCGAATACGTTCAATACGTGTTAAAATACAATCCAATGGTTCTTCTTGATGTTGAGACATTGTCAAACCGGATAACAAACTGACTAAATTTATAAGGGAATTATGCTTTTATACTATGTTTTTTCGGGTGTGGTTTACTGAACCATACAGTCACAATCGGGCGCGTTTTTTTCTAGAACATCTAGCTTTAACTCTGTATCCACAACATTGATTTCAGGTTCATTGGTCTTTAGACCCTTCTCCTTCTTATTTTGTTTGTATTGTAAACGCCTCCTTCTCTTTTTTGCTGTAAGTTCCTGCATATGGTTAAGAAAGTGCTCAACAATATATCTGAGTTGGTATTGCGCAAGAAAAGTCAAGCACACTAGACGATCTGCTTGTGATGATTCACTCTTTGTTCCGGACAGATAAAAATCATCCGATAAAACATGATATGGTCTAAATGAATCATCATCTGTTTGCAAATAATGTAATTTAACTAATTCTTCATTATTTTCCTCAGCTTTTAGGAGTAAAAAGCGAAGATCCTCTTCACGAAAATACTTGTTAAGCTTAATTGCAGGTAGTTGAACACTGATATGTTTTGAACACTTTTCAAAATCTAGTTTATTTTGTTCAACAAATTTTGTGTCACCAACAACTACTTTTGTGCATGAGGAACACATTTTGACTTGTCTCAATTATGATCTTAAACCAACTACCAAGTATTTGTAAATAACATGACTTTATATACCCGGTCCTGTGAACAATGTTAACCTATTCATCCCTTTATCTACCGTAATTTTATTAGGTAATTCAAATGAAACACAAAACTTTTTTTTCAAATTGCATTCTTTTTGTACACATTCAAGACAATATTTTGTCGACATTTTTGGTATAACATAATTAATATTACAATCAATCAAACCACAATATTCAGAATTGGCATATGAATTAATACAAAAATGACAACAAAAACACAATTTCCAGAAAAAATTACACATTGTAGACTGATGATAAGGTCGTATAACTATGACATTAGCGATGGTGCATTCCAGCTTTATATAGTTTTTGCTGGAGTGCCTCATACTAAGTGACAGGTATCGACAAATTAGTTTTCAATCGATGAATATTGTGTACCATTTCGTGCGCAACAACCTGACGCAAACCTTATTTGCATTGCTCATAAAGGCTCAGGTTTGTGAGATTGTCACTCAACAAATAATCACAAAAAATATTTGAAATGACAAAATATAACTCATAGTTTTTTGCTATTTTCTGAAGAAAATTGCAGATAAACCTTGTAATTGTTGTGCATAAAATGCTCAGGTTTATCAAAATCTTCTCCACAAATAACAATATTTGAGTTTGTTTAAATAATTAGAAAAATGATGATAAATTTATGACTATGTTACGAAAATAATGGATCACAGACCTTGAACATGGTTTGCACTTTAAGTGCACAGGTATGTGAACATTATTTCCAAAAATAGACATATTACATAAAAATAATAATAGAAACAAATAATAAACATGATGATAAATTGTAATTATACATGAAAATGATCTGTCATAGTCAAAATACCAAAAGACTCCTAACAAATCAGCTCCACAAATCATCACAAAATATAAAACTTCAATGTCGAACATTAAACATGATGATAAATTGTAATTATGCATGAAAATGATCTGTCACAGTCAAAAAATCGAGACTCCTAAAGACTCCTAAAGACTCCTAACAAATCATCTCCACAAATCATCACAAAATTAAAAAACTTTAATGTCAAAATATTAATTATTGAAATCACCAACTATATCGGATGTACAGAGTATTTTAATCAAACAAAATGTAAAAAATTAACATACGCATACACCCAAAATAGGCAATAATAAATTTTTCTGTGCTGTAAAAATGTAAAGATGATGTCGAGAGATGTTGAGATGTCGTGATGAAATTCGATGTTGATAGTTGAAATTTGTCCAAAATACACAAAAAGCAATTTAGGAACGGCGTTAATTGAGCGTTTCGCTTAAAGTCAAACACCTTTGCTAAATTACCTCAATTGTAAATAGACACATTTTTTTCTGTCAAGATCCGTCTAGATGCGTTTAGATGTATTGCTGTGTCGAAATTGTGATTTGAACTGAAATTATTCTAGCGTAACAGATTGTTTGCTTGCGCATTTTCTCTACGAAACAAGTTCAAACTTGTTTTTTCGCAGGCCCGCAATTATTGACGTGTATTTCACAATATTTTTCGAATTTGAAAGGTTTCGAGAACAAAATATTGTAAATTCCGCAACTTATTACTTTTTTTAAATAGAAAAACGTAAAAATACAATAAATACCATAATATTTTATCCTAAAGTGGGTAGGAACAATAAATAGAAGTTTTTTCCATTCTTTAATGCACAGGGGGAGCAATAGCTCAGTGGTAGCGTCGCCGCCAACTCAGACTTGGCACTAAGGGGCGTGGGTTCGAAT
>JAIXOW010000033.1 GCA_027486615.1 Oxalobacteraceae bacterium
AATCATCGCAAATTGGTGTTTTGACTGAGACTCAAACTTTAGCGCTTTCATCACAACAGATAAGCCTATTTAATACCAACCAGATTCGAGCATTAAATGCGTTATCTACTACTGCACAGATAGAAATATTATCTAGCTTTATGATTGGCGCATTGACGACGAGTCAATTAGCTGGATTTAGTATAGAACTCATCAATGCGATTTCGACTAAAAATATACCTGAGCTAAATTCGCTACAGATTGCCGCATTAAAAAGCACACAAATATTTGGATTAACAACAGCACAAATTGTAGCGTTAAACAGTTTGCAAATAGCTGCATTAACGAGCTCACAAACAGCTGCTTTTGATGCTACAAAAATTTCATTTATAGAAACGACTGATTTGGTTGGGCTAGGTGCTGCTCAAATTGCTGCGCTCAACGAAGAACAAGTATTAGCTTTCACAACGAATCAGATGACTGTGTTGAGTACTACACAGGTGCGAGCATTTAGTCCTTATTTTAGTACTGCACAAATTCAAATTTTAAAGAGTGAGCAAGTTGGTGTGCTCACAACACAGCAGATTAGTAGCTTTAATACTGCACAAACTAATGCAATCACCACTGATGCTTTTTCAACGCTGAGTTCAGCGCAGATTCTCGTGCTGACAACTACGCAGATTGTTGCAATCAGTGATGGTCATATACAAGCGTTGAGTCCTTCTCAAATCGGTAAATTCTCTACTGCGCAATTTTCCGCGTTGAGTGATGCAAATATACGTGTTTTGGAAACGCTACAAATCGCCGCTCTACATAGCGCGCATATTAGTGCACTCACACCATCACAATTAGCTCTATTCGATCTAAACCAGATCGCTAGTATAGAAACAGCTGATGTAGCAGGTCTTACAACTAGTCAGATTGCTGCTTTGAGTAGTGATCAATTCAATGCGATTACGACGCAACAAATCAGTGTATTTAGCTCTCACCAAATTCAGGCAGTTAGTTCTTCATTTACTAGCAATAATATTGTTGCACTTAATAGTGTGCAACTCAGTGCCTTTACAACGCAGCAAATTTCTCTGCTGTCTACAGATCTATTGTCAGAAATAAGAACGCGCGATATTTTTGCATTAACGACAGCACAAATTCTTGTACTGAATTCAGCGCAGGTTGGGGCGCTCACCACCGTACAAATTAGTTTACTTACATCAGCGCAAATTCGAGTTCTAGATAGTAACTTACGTAGTATACAAATTGCAGCCTTAACTAGCGCTCAGATTAATGCGTTTACGACGATACAAATAGTGACATTCAACTCTGACCAGTTGATGGCTATTGAGGTTAATGATATTGCAGGCCTTACAACAGCTCAGATTGCTGTTTTATCGGTTGAGCAGTTTAGTGCGATTACGTCGATCCAAGTGCCCGCATTTAATTCTGCACAAATTCGTGCTATCACTGCCTCTATTACTACCGCACAGATTCCTGCTTTAACATCGACGCAGTTAGGTTGGTTGAGTACAGCACAATTTACTAGCCTTGATGCTGACCATATTATAGCTATTGAGACTAGGGATATAGCTGGTTTAAGTACGACGCAGATCTCTCTGCTGCAATTAGATCAGATGATGGCTTTAACGACTGGTCAGATTGCTGCCCTAAATACCTTACAGATTGCAGCACTAGCTACATTTAATATACAAAATTTTAGTACTGCTCAAATTCTAGCAATTGAAACAACTGATATAAGTGGCTTCAATGCTGCGCAAATTTCTGTTTTATCAGATGAACAGTTTAGTACGCTGACTACGATTCAAGTCGCAGCGCTTACATCATTACAAATTCCTGCTATTAGTGTGGTTATACGTCGTGTACAAATCGCTGCTTTATCCAGCTCCCAAATAGCTGCATTAACTACTACACAGCTTTCGGCATGGGATAGTGACCATATAACGGCGATAGAAACACGCGATATAGCAGGACTATCAACGACACAAATCGCTGCATTAACATTTACACAGTGGAGTGCGCTTAGTACTGGGCAAATAGCTGCATTAAATACTGCACAACTTTCTGTGCTGACGACTTCTGATATTCAGAGCATGACTACTGCGCAATTAGTAGCCGTAGAAACGTCGGATATGAGTGGCTTTAATACCGTCCATATAGCAATGTTATCGAATGAGCAGTTAACAGCGCTCACAACCTTGCAAATTACAGCACTGCATACTTTACAAATACGCGCTGTGACGCAATTAATGACAACGGCGCAGATAACTGCTTTATCTAGTGCACAGTTAGGAGCTTTTAGTACTGCTCAATTTAATGCGCTAGATGCTGAACGCATTGCTGTGATTGAAACTAGAGATATCGCAGGTTTAAATACAGCACAGATTTCTGTTCTTTCAGTAACACAATTGAATGCTGTAACAACTGCTCAGATAGCAGCGTTGAATTCTATACAAATCGCTGGATTGACCACTGGTAGTATTGTGGCTTTTAATACAGCGCAAATACTAGCTATTGAAGCGAACGATATTACTGCTTTGACCACGAGTCAGATACCTAATTTATCAGTAGAGCAAATCGGTGTGCTAACTACAGCGCAAATAGTTGGATTGAACACTTCTCATATTAATGCATTCAATACTCAACAATTTTCTGCCTTACATTCATTGCATATATCAGCAATTGAAATTACTGATATCACAGGACTTAACACCCTACAACTTGCTTCATTAAGTGACATTCAATTTAGTGGAATCACTACATCGCAAATAGCAGCATTTACTAATACTCAGTTAAGTGTTATCAGCGCACATTTTTCTACGGCACAGATTGTTGCATTAAATAGTGCTCAAATTGGTGCTTTCACAACGCAGCAAATTTCTACAATAGAAACTGATCAAATTGCTGCGATAGAAACTAGAGATTTGGTAGGAATTAACACCACTCAAATTACTGCACTGCCATTAGCAAAATTAAGTGGCTTAACAACGATTCAGATCGCTGCATTAAATACTGCGCAAATTACTGCCTTTACTACATTGCAGATTATTAATTTAAGCAGTTTGCAAATTGCTGCAATTGAAATTGCTGATATTGCTGGTTTATCGACAGCGCAAATAGCTGCATTTGAAAATCTGCAGTTATCCGGTTTAAGTACTGCGCAAATTACTGCATTATCTACTATACAAATTCAGGCTTTAAATTCAAGTGACATAGCACAACTGTCAACTGTTCAAGTATCAGCACTCAATAGTGCGCAATTTAGTGTGTTAACTACCAATCAATTTGGTGCGCTAACCACGGATCAACTGCGATTAATTCAAACGACTGGTATAGCTGGTTTAACGACTGCTCAAGTTGCAGCTATGAATAGTACGCAGACAGGCTCACTGACATCAAGTCAGACTAGCGCATTGAATACTGTTCACTTACAGGCTATGAGTTCTGTAGGGCTTACTGGTTTGACGAGCGCTCAAATTGCCGTTCTCACTAGTTCACAAATCGCGGCGTTTACATCAGTACAAATTAGTGCTTTTAATCCTGAACAAATTGCTTCAATTGAGTCGCGTGATATTGCAGGTTTAACGAGTAATCAGGTTGCTGCAATCACTACGAATCAAATTAGTGCTGTTAGCTCGGCACAGATCGTGGCATTTTCTAGTACGCAAATTTCTGCAATGACGACTGTACAGATAGCGTTATTGAATACTGCACAGTTTGTGTCACTCAGCACATCCGGTGTGAATGCCTTGAATACACTACAAGTCGTAGCCATTGTTACTAGCGATGTCGCAGTATTTACTACAGCACAAATAGCTGCACTCACTTCAGCACAATTAAATGTCCTGACATCGGCTCAATTGAATGCAATTACAACGCAGCATATTGTTACTTTGTCTAGTACACAGCTAGCTGCTTTAAGTACTAATCAAATTATTCTTCTGGGTAATGCACAGCTATCAGCAATTGAAACCCGAGACATTGCTGCATTAACGAACAACCAGATCGCATCTATCACCACGAATCAAATTGATGCTCTGAGTTCAGCACAAATTACTGCATTATCTAGTTTGCAAATTCCAGTATTAAGTACTGCTCAAATTGTTTTATTAGACAGCACACAGCTAGCAGCAATTGAAAACCGAGATATTGCAGCATTAACCAGCAATCAGGTTGCTGCCATCACTACGAATCAAATTAGTGCTCTTAGCTCGGCACAGATTGCGGCATTGTCTAGTACGCAAATTTCTGCAATGACAACTGCGCAAATAGCGCTATTGAACACTTCACAGTTTGTATCACTCAGCACATCAGGTATCAGTGCATTAAACACTGCACAAATTTTAGCGATCGTGACTAGTGATATTGCAGTGTTCTCGACTGGACAAATTACGGCACTAACTCCAGCGCAATTAAATGTCCTGACATCGGCTCAGTTAAATGCAATTACTACCCAACATGTAGCTGCTTTGTCTAGTACACAGCTAGCTGCTATAAGCACTAATCAAATTATTCTTCTAACTAGTGCGCAGCTTGCTGTAATAGAGACTCGTGATATTGCAGTATTAACCAGCAATCAGGTTGCTGCTATCACAACGAATCAAATTAGTGCTCTTAGCTCGGTACAGATTGCGGCATTGTCTAGTACGCAAATTTCTGCAATGACGACTGCGCAAATAGCGCTATTGAATACTGCACAATTTGTGTCACTCAGTACATCAGGTATCAGTACTTTAAATACTGCACAAATTGTAGCGATCGTGACTAGCGATGTTGCAGTGTTCTCGACGGCACAAATTACGGCACTAACTCCAGTGCAATTAAATGTCCTGACATCGACTCAGTTGAATGCAATTACTACGCAGCATATTGTTGCTTTGTCTATTACACAGCTAGCTGCTTTGAGTACGTCACAACTTATTCTTCTGGATAATACACAGCTATCTGCAATTGAAACCCGAGACATTGCAGCATTAACCAACAGTCAAGTTGCTGCCATCACTACGAATCAAATTAGTGCTCTTAGCTCTACACAGATTGCTGCATTCAATACTGCGCAGTTAGTAGTATTTAGTACGCAGCACATTACACTTTTTGACACAACTCAGTTAGTAGCTATTGAAGCAGGCGATATCAGTGGGTTATCGACTGCACAAATCGCAGTTTTATCAGAAGAGCAATTCACTAGTTTATCGACACTACAACTATCAGCTCTCAGTACCATTCAAATTAGTGCTGTGACTGCTTTGATGTCCTCTGCACAGATTGCTGCTTTATCGGGTACGCAATTAGGTGCGTTTACGACATCACAAATGGTTGCGCTTGATGAGGATCGTATTACGGCCATCGAGACTCGCGATATAGGTGGATTATCGACAGCGTTGATTGCATCGATTACTACTAATCAAATCAGTAATTTGACAACACGACAGATAGCAGCATTGAATACGACTCAAGTTACTGCGCTGAGTACGCTACAAATCAAATTATTTAGTACTGCACAGATTGCAGCAATAGAGGCGGTGGATGTTAGTGCATTATCCACAGCACAGATTGCGGTTTTATCAGATGAGCAACTTTCAGCAATAACAACACTACAAATTAGTACGTTAAGCACAACTCAGATTCGTGCGGTGAGTGTACTAATGACTAGTGCACAAATTGCGGCTTTATCTAGTACACAAATAGCTGGATTTAATGTAGCGCAATTAGTGCTATTTGATAATGATTTAATTTCTGCAATTGAGAGTAGAGATATTGCTGGTCTAACAGCGTTGCAAATTGCGGCATTCACAACGAATCAAATGAGTGCCTTCACAACATCACAGGCTTCCGTATTCACTACAACACAGCTTGCTGTGATGACTACTGCACAAATAAATAGATTAGATGAGGCACAATTTAATACATTCGTATCGAGACAAATCGGTGCTTTAAGTACATCGCAGATACCTGCTATCACAGCAGCATTCACGACAGTGCAAATTACTGCTCTAAATAGCTTACAAATTGCTGCGCTTAATATGACACAAATTAGCGCATTGGATAGTTTGCAACTTTCCGTGATTGAGTCATCCGATATCACAGGTCTGACTACTGCTCAGATATCAGTATTAATCAATGAGCAATTTATTGGATTATCAACAGTTCAAATTCCTTTGTTAGATACAGCGCAAATTTCTGCAATTTCAGCGACGTTTAATACTGGGCAGTTAGTGGCATTAAGTGGTGCTCAGTTAGGTGCAATGACGACTGTTCAAATTGCACAGATAGACGGTGACCATATCACTGCCATTGAGACGCGTGATCTCGTTAATTTAAGAGCTGCGCAAATCGCTGTTTTAAGTAATGATGCAGTCACAAATTTAACGACATTACAGATTGCGACTTTAAATTCGTCACAACTTGCTGCCTTCACAACTGAACAGTTAGAGTATTTTTCTAGCTCTCAAATACGCGCTATCGATAGTTCGGATATTTCTGGTCTCACTGTTTTACAAATTGCTACTTTGACGGTAGACCAATTTGATGGATTCTCAACACTACAAATTCCTACGTTTAGTAACGATCAAATACGTGCAATCATTGTCGCTTTAAATACAAGCCAAATAGCCGCATTGACTAGTCAGCATATTTCAGCAATGTTAACGAGCCAGATTGCAGCATTAGACGGCACTAAAATTGGAGCAATTGAATCACGCGACATACCCGCTCTGACGAGCTCTCAAATTCCTGTCATTAGCATAGAAGGTATTGATGGATTGAGCACAATACAAATTGCAGCGTTGACTAGTACGCAAATTCAGACTTTCACAACTGCGCAGATTGCACGTTTTACTACCGCTATGATTAGGGCAATAGAGGCCAATGACATTTCTGGTTTAACTACGGCTCAAATCGCCGTATTTGAAGCAAGCAAAATGAATGGATTTAATTCCAATCAGATAGCTCAATTAAGTACGACTCAGATTCAAGCATTGAATCCGGAAGAGCTCTGGCAGCTAGATTCTGTCGTAATTACTGCATTAAATAGTTTTCAAATAAGTGCAATGACGACAGTTCAAATTATGTCTTTGTTAGAAGATAATGTTCAGGCAATAGAAAGTAGAGATATAGTTGGTCTAACTACTGCACAAATTGCTGCCCTCAGAGAAGATGGCGTAGAGATTCTTAATTCCTTACAAATTAGCGCCTTGAGTAGTTCGCAGATCGCTGCATTAACGACTAGCCAGTTTGATGGTATGACCACAGTGCAGATTAGTGCTATTGAGACGCGCGATCTCATACACCTCAGCACTGCGCAAATTATGGTGTTAGATGATGAACGGTTTCAGTCATTCACCACATTACAAATTTCAGTTCTGTCTACATCGCAAATTCAAGCGTATTCCGCCACGATTGCTACACAACAGTTGCAGGCCTTAAATAGTGCGCAAATTGGTGCTTTGACCACATCTCAAATAGCAAGAATTGGCGCAACTAGTATTTTTGCTATTGAAAGTAGAGATATTGCTGGCTTAACTACTGCTCAGATTGCAGCGATAAATGTAGAGGATGGATTAAGCGGAATCAGTAGTCTACAAATTGCTGCTTTGAATTCATTACAAATAGCTGGATTTACATTAGCTCAAATTAGCAATTTAGATGGCGTACAAATTCTAGCTATAGAACTGTCTGATATAGTTGGTTTCACCACACAGCAAATACAAGCTTTTAGTGCTGAACAAATCAGTGTGATGACATCAGCTCAAATTAATGCAATGACAACCGCTCAAATATTTGCGTTGACTGCAGATCAGATAGCAGGTTTATCTGGTGATAGTCTGAGCATTTATGAATCCATAACACCACTAGTTCTTGATTTGAATGGTGATGGCATACAAACGTTATCTGCTTCACAAGGCGTTATCTTCGACGTCAACAACGATGGCAAAGTCGAGAAAACAGGTTGGGTTGCTGCTACAGATGGGCTGTTAGTTCGTGACTTGAATGGTGACGGTCAAATTAACGACGGTGGTGAACTCTTTGGTGAAGGTACTGTACTAGCTGATGGCAGTAAAGCGAAAGATGGTTATGTTGCATTGCGTGCCTTAGATAGTAATCTTGACGGATTGATTGATACAAATGATGCAGCGTTCAATCAGTTATTAGTCTGGACTGATCTGAATAGTGACGGCAAAGCGAATTCTTGCGAGTTAGCTTCTTTGTCGGATATGAGTATTCGTATGTTGTCACTTGATGCGGTTAAGTCTAGTGAAATCAACAACGGTAACTTAATTGGTTTGATGGGTAGCTACACCACAGCCGATGGCGCGACGCACACCATGGGTGATGTATGGTTCTCAGTCGATAACGCTGGTAAGAAAATATTTGATCTAGCTGCGGTAGTTGAAAAGAGCGGTGGTGTGTCACACGTAGCTCTGAAAGCTGGTGAACCTGCGACCTTGAATGTAGCATTGAGCGATGTGTTGTCCATAGGAGCGCACGATGTGAATGGCCTATC
>JAIXOW010000385.1 GCA_027486615.1 Oxalobacteraceae bacterium
CAATCAAAATTACTTGACCCGCCACGACTGTCTTTAATGAAATGACACGCACATCTTCACCGCGCATCATGTCGGTGTAAGGTAAGGAAGTATTTAATTTCTCGGGAATTTGTAATATAGGAAAATCTTTATCACCAGCGATAGTGCGGCCATTTAAATCACGCACGACGAAAAATACTTCATCAAAATGATCTACGCGCAAAACTTGCTCAGCTTGTTGTGAGAGCCTGAGTTCAATTTCGCTATCCGTTTCTTGTACATGCGGAACCAGCGCCCAAGCTGCATCGGCCAGACTTTGATCCAAGGCACCTTGTGCAGGTATCCATGCCAACCAATACGCGGCAGCTGCACCGGCAAGATTCACAGCCAATAAAGGAATCACCAGCCACTTCAGCAGCTTGACGCGTAAACTCAAGACGCTTGCTCCAACATATAACCAAAGCCACGTATGGTTTTAATCGAAATACCTGCAGAAGCAATCTTGGTTCGTATACGAGAAACATATACTTCAACCGCGTTTAATGTCACCTCTTCACCCCATGGCAAAATAGCATCAATAATTTGCTGCTTAGAGACTACGCGTGATGCTTGCTGCATGAGGTATTCCAATACTGCCCATTCACGTGCAGATAATTCTATGGTTTGTCCATCGATACTAGCGCGACGCGAAAATGCATCGAGCTGCAGCCCACCTATTTGCATTTCGGGCGGACGCGGATTACTACGTCTTACCAAAGCTTTTAAACGTGCCACCAACTCGGGCGCAGCAAAAGGCTTGACCAAATAATCATCAGCACCGAGCTCCAAACCTCGCACCCTGTCCTGCACATCATCTCGCGCTGTTAACAACAAAACTGGGATAGTATCGCCACGCGAACGCAAACGACGAACAACCTCAAAGCCATCTATACCTGGCAAGCCAATGTCGAGCACAATCACTGAAACAGCCCGCGAAGTAAGAGCATGATCTGCCTCTAGGCCGTTATGTACGACATCCACCGCCATGCCATGCCCAGTCAAAATGCGGGAGATGCCATCTGCTAAAACCAAGTCATCTTCTACTAACAACACATGCATAAGGGATTCCTACAGTATTCAATCTTCCTCGTATTTTGCCAGAGTGGCGGGCCAATCAAATAATTAGTCATCCGATTGAATAATTATCCTTACTGGCGCAGTGCGATATGAGAGCTATCATAATACTCGGACACAAATACGTATCACTATGAATAAACTACTCTTAATCATGGCAATGCGATGTTACATACAATAGTAATTGTATAATTCGCACTAATTCACTCTCTCTTCCCTATTACAAACAACAAAAGCTTGAATAAGCTAAACATTCAGTTGCTATGAATGGGAATCTTGTTAAAAGCATTTTTATTGAAATTATTGAATGATCCGCCTGCAACAACTTAGCCTCATGCGAGGCACCAAGCCTCTCTTTGTTCAAGTCGATCTCACTCTCAATCCCGGCGATAAAATTGGTTTAATCGGTGCTAACGGTACCGGCAAATCAACCTTATTTGCGATGTTGCGCGATGAAATTCATCCAGATCAAGGCAGCATAGACTTTCCACGTAACTGGCGTGTGGCGCATGTAGCGCAAGAAACGCCTGCACTAGATCGGAGTGCTCTTGATTATGCAATTGATGGCGATGTCACTCTCAGAAAATTAGAGACTGAATTAGAAACCATAGAAAATCAGCATGATGATGCTGAATATGGCAATCGTATCGGCGAAATTCACAGCATGTTAGCGGATGCCGATGCTTACACTGTACGCTCACGTGCTGAACAATTACTGCATGGCTTAGGTTTTTCATCCGAACAAACTGCACAGCCAGTATCAAGCTTCTCTGGTGGATGGCGCATGCGACTCAATCTCGCGCAAGCCTTGATGAGTCCATCTGACTTACTGTTACTGGATGAACCTACTAACCATTTGGATTTAGATGCCATCCTTTGGTTGGAGGATTGGTTAAAACGCTATAGCGGTACCTTAGTCATCATTTCACATGACAGAGATTTTTTAGATGGCGTAGTGAATGTCATCGCACATATCGATGATAAAAAACTCAAGCGCTATTCAGGAAATTATTCTTCATTTGAGCGTCAACGTGCAGCGCAGATGATTTTAGCGGCAGGCATGATAGAGAAGCAGCAGCGCAAACAAGCACATTTACAATCGTATATCGATCGATTCAAAGCCCAAGCGACCAAAGCAAAGCAAGCACAAAGTCGTATTAAAGCCTTGGCGCGTATGGAAGAGCTCGCTCCTTTGCGTGCTGCTGCAGAATTTTCGTTTGAGTTTCGTGAACCTTTGCGCGCACCAAATCCTTTATTAACGCTGGATCATGCTGCAATTGGTTATCGCAATACCGAAGAAGGCACTGAAAAACAAATCGCAAGTGGTATTAATTTTTCTTTGCAAACTGGTCAGCGCATAGGTTTGCTTGGCGTGAATGGCGCAGGTAAATCGACTTTTATCAAAACCATAGCGGGTGAACTAGCTGTGCTTCATGGTGAATCACAACTGGGCAAGGGATTAGTGATCGGTTATTTCGCACAGCATCAACTAGAAATGCTGCGCCATGATGAATCGCCTCTCTGGCATTTAGCACGCATAGCGCCTACTACGCGCGAACAAGAACTCAGAAATTTCTTAGGTAGCTTTAATTTTCCTGGTGATATGGTGACAAGCTCTATCGCACCATTTTCAGGCGGAGAAAAGGCACGCCTAGCGTTAGCCCTGATAGTTTGGCAACGACCGAATCTACTCTTACTGGATGAACCAACCAATCATCTAGATTTGGAAACACGTGAAGCATTAACTGATGCGCTGGCTCAGTTTGAAGGCACGCTGGTTTTGGTATCGCATGACAGACATCTATTACGCGCCACTACCGATCAATTCTTAATCGTAGCCAATGGTGCACTGTCACCTTTTGATGGTGACTTAGATGACTATCGCGACTGGCTATTCAAAACTAAACTCGATAGCAAAACGGAAGCACGCAATGCATCTCTACCCGATACTAAGAACATAGCGAAACTAGAAAAAAAAGCACCCGCACCTATCACTGAATCGATCAGTCCGGCCGAGCGCAAAGAACAAAAAAAGCTAGAAGCAGAACAGCGACAAAAAATAGCCGCATTACGCAAGCCCATAGAGACGAGTATTAAACGTCTTGAAGAAAAAATTGAAAAACTCAATCTCAAAAAGAAAAACATAGAATCGATTTTGTCTGAATCAGACATCTATGAAGAGCATAGAAAAAGTGAATTGCAATCTTTACTTAGCGATCAAGCTTACTGTAGCAAAGAGATAGCTGAAGTTGAAGAAACATGGATGGCTCAGCAAGAAGAATTAGAGCGTCTCTCACAATAATTCCCTAAGCATTTTCAATAATTGTTTCTGACCACTAGGTCAAAACATCATTCACAAAAAAACTGATTGTTAATTTAATAATAGCCTGGAACGACATCAGGCTAGTGGATACCTACGTCTGTTCAAATGTAAAAATAATTTTATATTGAATTGTTTTTTGTTAACCCAATCAAGGTAACCCATGCTTCCAAATTCAAGATTCAATAGAAATAATTTACCACCTACGCAACCACCTTTAATGAATTTCGTCGCAAATAGAATTACTACTGAGCAGGCTCAATTAAATTTTTTTTCAGCAATTGAATTTGCACATGAAAATGAATTCCCGCTTTTATGTGATAGAGCAATATCACAGGGAGCTAATGTCAATATGAAGAATCACTTGGGTCAATCAGCTATCGAATGCGCAATCGCAAGAGGAAGTCTTATTATATTGCGCTGTCTTTTTGCACGTGGCGCATTTATTCCCGAAATAAATCAAAACGAAGAAGATATTTTAATGGACGCTGCCTCAAAAGGACATGCAGACATCGTGGAGTTTCTCATCACCGAAGGCAATATGCAAAATAATGCTAAAGATTTACAGGGGATGACGGCACTACATAGAGCAGCTTTATTTGGAAATACAGAAACAATAAAAATATTACTCGAATACGGCATCTCTCCAGACACATTAACTAATTTAATCCGAGATGATGTTTTAGAAAATATATTTGGCGATAAATTAAATGAATTTGGAATCACTAAAGAAGGAAAAAATATTTCACCTCTTATGATTGCAACTGCTCGTCAAAATTATGGCGACGTAAAATTATTACTAGATCACCAGGCGACAGTTGATATTGGTGGAGTACCTCCATTGCTAATAGCAATAAAAAACAATGATGCGCAGATGATAGAAATTTTAAGTCGTGCAGGTGCATATTCAGATCACCACCCCGTGTTAAACGAGGAGGGACTCATTGAATACGCAATTAAAAATAATATTGCTATCGAATGTCTAGAATGCCTGTTAAATGAAAATTCAGGAAAAATAAATCTCACTTCACAACAAATTCTTATCCTGCTCATCAATTCGATTACAAAAAATCGTCCAGATTATCTTGCCGTATTATTAGCAGCTGGCATGAATAGTGAAAATGATCATAAATTTCAAATTTTATTTATGAATGCAGATGTCTCACACAGCAAAATTTCTATCAACAACATACTTGCTTATCTAAATGCAGATAATTTTGAAGAAAAAATAAAGTCAGACAATATTGAATCTATCAGTGAAATATCTAATACAGCTCTGAATACTTATAGATTAACTGAAATGGGAGTCTTTCCACCATTAACAAACAAGATCCTACAAGTTTTTTTTAACGTAAAAAGTAACAATAAAAATACTGCCAAAGAACAATTAAATTTTGCTTTAGCCGTAGAGTTGGGAAAAGGAGATTTGTTAAATAAGAATTTATTTCCTAATGATTTTTTAAATCTCAAAGAATGTCGCATTACATCCGCGTGGCTGATGAAAGTAAAAAAGAAAGCAGAGCTGCAATTCACACTACTTCATAATATTTCAAATGAAATTATTAATAAAAAAATTCTTAAATTTCAAGAATTAATATCTGTTGATTATTTAAAGGAACATATTCAACCAAAAAATAATCCAGATGAAATAGCGAATATTTTAAAATCACTTTTTATCAATCAAATAGGAATACCCAATGATCTTGCAAACTTAATTGCCGGAGTTTTTAGATCAGGACTTAAGTTTGTTCATTCCTTAAACCAAAATAATTATCAAAAAGATGAGCTTGCATTACTGGCTCAAAAGTTAATCACTAATTTACTCAATCACAGTGCATTACCGCAAGCTATAACTGCGAATCATGTTAGCGCTAAATTTACAGAAAAATTATCCTTCGTCTTAAACGAAAATGGACAGCATTTAAAAGATTTTTACGCAAGTCCATTTGAATTCATAAAAAAATTAGAAAATAGGCATAATCTTCGCCCGCCAGAAGTGACTACATTACTAAAACAACTTTCCTTAGATTTAGGATTCCCACCTCAATTCAGCATGCACATCATTAAGGTATGGTCAGACAGCATCGCAAAGACACGTCAGCTCAATCAATTAAATACGCTTACAGCCATTAATCAGGCTCATAAATATCAGTTTGCAATCAGTCTTTTAGATGCAATAGAAACTATGTCGAATTACCCCTACTTTTTTCAGGAGCGGTTTTTAGAGCAGACGCTGCAGCAATTAAAAAGCTGGTGTAACAGTCAGCAAACTCAAGCAGAGTTTTTTTCTGGTAAACGTCCTGCAAGTGATAATGATGGGCCAAATTCAAAAAGACAGCGCCATCAATAATCAGCGCGCAGTCGTTAGCACTGGTTGAAATAGCAGAATAAATTAAAGGAAATGAAAAGGGCATCTCCATCAGCAAGGCTTACTGTTGGGATGCCCTCTTTTATGAAGAAATTTTATTTCTACTTTTGCTTATTCAATTTGAATTAATTAATTTTAATTAATCGTTTTTAACTACGATAGTAGGAAATTTACTCGACAAATCTTTTGCTTTTTCTGCGACACGCACTGCGAGTTTGCGCGCGATTTGTTTGTAAATTTGTGCGATCTTTCCATCTGGATCAGCAACCACAGTTGGTTTACCAGAATCAGTTTGTTCGCGAATTTCTAATGCCAGTGGTAGCGCACCTAAAAAATCCACGCCAAAGTCAGCACACATTTTTGCACCACCGCCCTCACCAAAGATCGCTTCTGCGTGTCCGCAGTTCGTACAAATGTGCATGCTCATATTTTCAACCACACCCAAAATCGGTATGCCGACTTTTTCAAACATTTTTAAACCCTTACGCGCATCACGAAAGGCAATGTCTTGCGGCGTAGTGACGATGACCGCACCTGTTACAGGCACTTTTTGCGATAAGGTCAGTTGTATATCACCTGTGCCAGGTGGCATATCCACGACTAAATAATCCAGATCACGCCAATTCGTTTGTTCGAGTAATTGTTGCAAAGCCTGCGTAACCATAGGACCGCGCCACACCATAGGGTCATCGGGATTAATCATGAAACCTATGGATGCGACTTGCAGCCCATAATTTTCCAAAGGCTCCATGGTCTTACCGTCGTGTGATTCAGGACGACCAGAGATGCCAGTCATCATCGGTTGCGATGGGCCGTATATATCAGCATCTAATAATCCGACATTTGCACCTTCTGCAGCGAGCGCAAGTGCGAGATTCACAGCCGTCGTTGCTTTACCTACGCCACCTTTACCGGAAGCGACGGCAATAATATTGCGCACGTTAGGCAATAACTTCACACCACGCTGCGCTGAGTGCGCCACAATTTTTGCAAAGACATGGACGTGCACTTTGCTTATACCAGGCAAAGCTAGCAGCGCTTCACTAACTTGAGTTTGTATCAATTGAATTTGCGATTTGGCGGGATAGCCCAATTCAATATCCACCGCAACATGATCACCATCGATAGCAATATTCTTGGCTGAACGGCTAGCTATGAAATCTTTGCCGGTATTTGGATCGATTAATTCTGATAAGGCTTTTTGTACCGCTTCCACTGACATGCTCATGTGTTCTCCTAAATGCAAGCGCAACAGTCTAATGGAATCGCAAGCGAGCTGCTTGTTTTCTGTTTTAAATGAAGTTAGAAGAATCACTCACACATATGTGCAAAATAAAGCCTATTTATTTAAGCAATTTTGTTAAATACAAACCCTATCTTCAACATTTATAGCCTTAAAAACTGCCAACAATCTTATTCGTTAAGGTACAATAATGAAAACATGCTCTTAGGCGAGGGCATAGAACTAAATGCTTTAAAAAGCATAATATCAACCATAACGATGAGACATCAAATGACTACCTCATTTGACACGAGCAAGATTCAGACAATTCTTGATGAATTAAGCAGTC
>JAIXOW010000100.1 GCA_027486615.1 Oxalobacteraceae bacterium
AAGGAAACAAAAAAAAACCCCCAATCCCTTTCCCCCCCTCCCCCCTCCCCCCTCCCCCTCCCTCCCCTTCAAACGCCATGTGGGGAGTTGCCAGTGCCGACGAAATGAACGTGTTGTTGTTCTTCTTGGTTGCAGAGCTGACCGACATTCCCTTCGGAACGGGATCGCTCTACGTTCAGAGTCAGGATCCGGGATCGCTGCGTCGCGAGACCCGCTCTCTCAACGTCACGGAGCGAGAGGAGGCCGTCGTCGTGCAGTACTTGGCGCTCGGCGGTCATTCGAAATTTACCGGACTGCAATCCGATCGCAGACCCGATCGCATCCTGTCGGGCATTCACGCCGGTCCAGGGCAAGCCGTCTTTGGTTACACCAACGTTCAGAGAGCAGATCTGACCCTCTCTTTCAGACGCCGACCCGACGAAGATCCCGAAACCGTTCCTCGGACTCGGCTCCACTTTCACAACTACCACGGAGACCACTGGCACTATGTCGGTCACCGGGAAGGCTGTCGCTCCACCAAAAACATGTACCTCTCGTTTGACCTCAACGAGGAAACGGAAACCATGGATGCCTTTCGTCGAGCCTACGCGGAAGCCATGACGGCCGTCAGACCCTCTCAGGTGTCTTTCAGCTATCACGTGTCGTACACCTGCGACTGGTTTCACGACACCCCTCTTCCCTCTCTCGACGACGCAGCCGGAGGTGCTACTTATCGCAACATCACCGAGCTGCTGGCGGCAGAGCGCGCCGACGAATTTTACGAGCCGCCTCCGAGGCAACAACAGTTTTTGAAAAAGTCCGTTCTCGTTCGCGACATTGTCGCCGGAAAGATTCAGGGGTTTGTGACGATTCGCGGAGGTCGCGAGTCAAAGAGAAAAAGCGGAAAGGCCCAAAAGCACTTTGGGTGCTGCGTGCAAAATTACGCCCCCTCCACTCGACAGATCTCCGACTACACCAAGTCCCAGATTGCCGAGTACTACGGACTCGACGAGGAAGGGGTCGAGGCTTTTTTGGCCAAGCAGCCTCCGCGCACTCTCAACTCGACCACCTTCCACGCCGAGGAGACCATCTCTTCGGCCTACCTTTGCTGGCTCATTGAGCACCGGGGCTTTGTCGATTTTGAAATCACCCACTTTCTCTGGTACAAATTTGGATCGCAGCCGCGCACGTTCATCGAGTCGCTGCTTCAGCTGCGGCACCGGCTCAAGAAGGAGGGCAACGTCGCTGCGGCGGAGGCCGTCAAGCTCATTGTCAACAGCGATTACGGGTAGGCCAACAATTTTTTAAAAAAAACTTTTGTTGATTGTGGTAAACAAGCCTTCACTGTTTTTTATTTTTCTTTGCTTTTTTTGCAGCTTTCAGTGCATCCAGGCGTGCGACTATGACGACACCAAGCTGGTGACTGGAGAAAATTTGGTTCGGCACCGGACCACAAAATTTGCCCACCTTTCTCTCAAGCACATTAGCCTCATTGGCGTGGTGAGGATGAAAGTGAAGGGGAAGAAAAAAAAGAGACCCGCTCAGGAGCTCTGCACTCGACCAACCACCCTCGCGGCCTCATTTTTTGACGACGCCGCTGCCGTTGCTCCCTTTGAGGACGACGAAGACGACGACGACGACGAGGACAACGACGAAGACGGTTACGATCAGCACGGAGAAGAGTTGGACAGGGGAATGAGCGAATCCGAGTACGACTCGGACAGCGAAGACGACGATGAGAGACCCGTCGAAACTTTTGGCGACGTTTCCGAAATGCTGGTTGCAGAGCGAGAAGAGCAGCAGGACGAGGGGGACGCTGTCGACATTGTTCACGATCACACTTATTCGTGCAACAAGAGAGGAGTGGCCACCTCGACGACGGCTTCGACCTCGAGGAAGAAGAGAAAAATTGCCACCACCAGCGAGTGGAGAAAAAAATCGCACTACCGTTACTCTTTTCTCTATTCCATGGTCAGCAGCGGCGTGACTAAAAAAATTCGAAACTGCATTGCCAAGGCCGTGGCCATCCTCAGCAACTCAAAGACCATCATTCTCGGTCACGTTAATTTTCTTCTCGAGTGCTTGGATCCTCGTCTGGCACAGCTGTGCTACATGGACACCGACAGCTGCATCTTCAGCTTCACCCATCCTTCTTTGGAGGACAATCTGCTGCCGGAAAAAAGAGAAAAGTGGATCGAGGGAAACATCATTGCCGACGAAACTGGAGAAACCAGCTGTCACGGAAAGCTAAAATTGGAGGGAACCTTTAGGGTGGGACTGTTCAAGGCCCTTAAAATATACCGACTTTTTACCACCAGCCAATTTCAGGAGGAGCAAAAAAACAAGAGTTGCTACACTCGCTGCAAGGGCGTCAACAGAAACATTGCCCAGGTCATTCCCAATGCAGTTTTCGACAAGGAATCCGTCGAGACCGTGGTAGTCCATCGGTCTTGCTTGAGACCGTCTCGGACAGGAGAAATGCTCATTGCGCACGAATGCAAGAGTCTGGCGGCTCCCTTCAATCTAAAGCGGCACGTTCACAGCGACGGTATTCACACGTTTCCCATCTCTTATGTTGCAGACGACGACGACGACGACGTCGACGATGGAGAAGGTCAAGGCCTACTTTGAAAAAACTCTTGAAAAAAGGGGAGTCGCCCTGACTGCTCAGCAGCTTCTCGACTACGCTCGCCTGAAAAAATACGACGGAGTTGACAAGAAGAAAATTTATAATTTTTTAAAAACGCACCCTATTGTCGCGCACTTTTCTACCGCACGAAAAAGCAAGCACTTTCAGTCGGCGACGGTCATGCGTCCCGGCGTCTTTCAAATTGACTATGCAGAGTTTCACAAAAATTGGTTCATGTCGAATAAAGGTTGTACGGGATTTTTGGTTGCCGTTGAAAATTTTACCAACAAACTATTTGCCGTTCCGAGCACGGGAAAGGGAACCAAGCAGTGGCTCAAGGCCATTTCCGCGTTTGTGGAAAATACGAGAAACGTTTGCGTCATTCTTTCCGATCGCGATTCGGTGGCCAAGAGTTCAAAATTTAGAAAAAAAATTCAGGAAGATTACAATATAAAGTGGGATTTTTTGCGAAAGGGACACAAGGCCTATCTGGCCGAACGCTACGTTCGATTTCTCAAGACTAAGTTAAGTCAGGCACTCAGGCGAAAAGGGGGAAAAACGTGGGTGGACTTTTTGAAAGAAATATGTAGCGAGTACAACAAAAGCAAGATAGAGGGAACCTCCTTTCGACGACAGGGCGTCAACCAAGCAAATTTTTCGCAATTTTTGAGTCAGCTTTTGAAAACAAAAGAACCGGAACTGCTCTTTAATTCTAGCAAGGCAGGTCCCTTTGTCCAAGAATCTTGGAATAAAAAAATTTTCAAGTTCGACTTGGGACAGCGAGTGCTATTGGCCAGAGTTGCCAACTGGGTTGACGCCGACGAAAAAATGCGAGTCTTTAGTCGAGCCAGTTTGAGAGGAAGTTTTGGTCAGCGAGTGTTTACCGTCGGAGCTAGACAATTGAGAACGACCAAAAATTTTAAGTCTCTCGTTCCGGTTTACAGTCTCCTAGAGATGGGACCCTCCCTTCACTTTTACGCCAACGAGTTAAAAAATGCGCCGCCGTCTCTCGTTTCAGACCAAGAGCAGCAACAACAATAGAAATGCATCTCCAACTGACGGGTCGACTCGAGCCGGGAGAAACCCACGCAACCATCGACTTTGACGCCGGAGCTCTTTTTTCTGAAAAGAGAGCCATTGTCTTGACCCTGCTCAACATTACCTTCTGCTCTCAACTCGATCACGACCACTTTCCTTCGCCGGTGACCGCTGCGTATCCGATAGATCCGAACCGCTACCAAGAAACTATAACCGTTCTCAAGAGATCGAGGAGAGAAATTCAAGACGACAGCGAGACCGACGATAGTCCGAGAGAAAAGAGAGGTTCGGAGCAGCTTCTTCCCATGCAACTTCGGTACTTTGCCGGATTTAGAAAAATAATATTTGACTTTGAAATTTTCGATTTCAAAACAAAAAGTCCGAAAAACGTTGTCGAGCAAGTGCTCAACGGCAGTCACAGTCAGGCGGTCATGGATCACTTTCAACAGCTGCTAAAGCACTCGCCGCGCTACGAGGTGACGGACTCGAATGAAGTGAGCAAAAAAAAAATTCAAATATCTTTGCCGCCCCTCACCCGACTTTTGTGCAACAAGCAGTCCTTCTTTGGACTGCTCGGATACGAGGCGCCGATGCTCAAGCAAGTTGAAAATCGAGACGTTTGGTACTTGGAAAATGTGAGTCGAACTCAGACCGCGATACTTTTGGCGGCCAAAGCTGTCAACAGCAATTTAAATTTTGCCTTTCACCTGGGCAAATACGCGGCCGAAAACAAGTACACTATAAATTTTCAAAGACTGGAGCCCAATTTTTCTTCGGTGCTCACTCTAGACTCTTTTTGCGAAAAAAATGTCGCCGCCAGTCTGAGGCTCTTTCAGCTGATACTAGAAGGAACGGCAGAGATCTTGGCGCTGCCCACCGACAGTTTGCAGGCCACCCTCGTCACGGACAACGTCATTTCGCTCGACAAGGCGGAAAACCTAAAGAGCAGGTCCGATTCGGAGGACAATTTTGGGCTCACCATTGAAATGGGGTCCCAAATGCACGAGCTGGTTGGAACAAACGACCGAAACATTTCGTGGTCCCTAAAAAAATTGGAGATAAAAATTTTGCCTCCTGCGACGGAACCCGTCGCGGAAGAGTCGACGAGATGCGAGCAAATTGTGGCTAGCCTAAAAAATTATTTTTTAAATCAAGATAGCTCCAACTCGATTGTGGGGGAATGGCAAAGTCGATA
>JAIXOW010000307.1 GCA_027486615.1 Oxalobacteraceae bacterium
CAAGTTCACGAATCGATAGAGTTTTCTGAGTCATTTCAGTTCTTATATTTCAATTCTTATTTGCCCCATCCTTTGTCATAATTTCCAATGCGGTAATAACTCTAAAAGTTATCGTCATCGGAAGATTGAATTCGAAACAGTTCCACATCTTACAGATAAAGACAATTCCAGGATAAGAAAATTTCTTCACACCTGGTTCATACGATGATTTTCTATCTCTCTCTATCTTTTTTCATGTTTCATCTTTTCAGACTTTTTCTCCTCTGACGACATTTCCGATGAAATTATCATGAAAGTGAAAAATTTTTTCTCTGATATTTTCATATTCAAGACATAAACATAAAAGTGAAAATTTTCAGGAAATCCTAAAAGTGAGACAAAATTATCAGGAAGTCTTCAAAAAAGCAAGTGAAAATAAAAATTATTTGATAAATTTATAATGATGTTATTATTTCAATTTTTTTCTCAGTTGTTATTTCTGTTTCAGTTCTTATTCAAAATTATCTGAAAGTGAAAATTTTTCACTAAATTCTCGTTCGTATTTATATTTATATTCTCTTTATCTGAAGGTGGAAATTTTTTTTCACTGAGTTTTCCGTTTTCGCGCACTTGAAATTTTTTTTCATAGATACCGCTTTCGAAAAATTGGAAAAATTTGCATTATAAATAAAAATATATAAATATAAAGATGGTCATTAAGTTCAGGCTCCGTTTTAGAATAATGAAAATATACATAAAAGTAAAACTCAATACTTAAAGTAAAAGTCATGTTAATAATAAAAAACAAAAAGATTTTTGTTTTGCATGTCTCGAAGACTATTTTGGAAAATCATAATCTTTTAAATAATTGTTATATTGTAATTGTACAGGAAGATTTTATTCGTACGTGTGCATTAATAATTACAATTCCTTTCACCTCCTTTTCTCATATGAATGAGAATGAAATATGTTTGCCTTGACAAATATCGGTGTAGAGATTCTCAAAAGCTTGTGATGAGAATGTTATAATCTCCAAAAATTCGTGAAGCGACCGACCTTTCCGGGTTACGAGTCTACTAAGTCTTGTCATAGAATCTTCATATCGCATCTGAATTTCATTTTCCCTGCAAAAGAAAAAATGTCAGAAACCAAAATTTCAGAAAAAACTAAAACATAAAAAATATCTAGCATTTTTTATAAACATATTCCTATTCCATACTATTCATACCTTTCCATTAGATCATAATTATGAAAATATTTTCGTTTGCCGTTTGTTGATGACGAGAATGTCAGATCAGTAACATCAGTACAACAATGTTCTTGTTCTGCATTTCCATTTCCATTTCCATTTTCACTGTCTGAACAAGAACAAGAACAAGAATCGGAATCAGAAGAATAATAGCAATTGTATTCACCAACATCAAAACCATCTTCCTCAAATGTCACTGAGCGATTACTATCACTATCATCACTATCATTATCATTATCAATAACCTCTTCCTCAAATCCTGAGATGTTCATTTCATTTCCATTTCCATTTTCATTGTCTGAACCAGAATCTGAATCTGGATCTGCAGAAGAATAACAATAACAATTACATCCTCCTCCTTCTTCATCAAATACATCTGAACAATTATATATCTTTCTTTTATTCAGAGGATTTTCATTTTCATATACAGACATAGACGTATCTGTTACCTGTTCAAGATTGTAATTTTTGTCTTTGTCATTAAAAATATTTACAGTCAAAGACGATGATGATGATGATGATGTTGAGCTAGAAAGTTCGTCGAATTCGAAAGCAGGGATATTCGATTCCGTTATAAGTGTAAGACTCTGAGTCTGAGTCTGAGTAACATCATCTAACACCAACAATGGTAGTTCAGGTTCAGGCTCAGCATCACAAGTTTCCGACGATTCAATATCATTATATTGAACATCATTTATATTTCCAGAATTAATAGAAATAAAATTAGATTCATTTTTCACTTCTGCAACTTGACGATAACATCCTGATATGATACAATCGTAATCGCAAAATGCAAACGAATCCATTATAGCTTTCCGATACTTAGATTGTTATCATTTCCAAAAAAAGTTTGTTAAATAACTATCACTATCATTTTTTTTGATTTTGATATGTTCATGTTTTTCAGTCTTCTATGAAACAACTGAAGATATAACTCAACACCTACCATCATCCTAATTCAAAAAACCTACAAATTCATTCCCACATCAAAGACTAACACCAACTTGTCTTTTTCACAACTTTCACACGCTCACGCCTATGCACCCATTAGCGTGGCGAGTAATGTAAGCGTAAGATCTCATGAGCAAGCGTTTGTAGGTATGAGTATTAGTAGTATTGCTGTGAGAGCGCGCTCCAGGAGATTGCAATTGCAATTGTATTCAAGAAACTAGTTTAGCTCCTGATCCTGATTCACACACACGTAGGTAAGAGTAATTTTTCCAAGTGGAAGTGTGAGACATTGCTGATCTAAACATGGAGAATTGTATATCCCTATCGCTTCTGGTATTGTCCGTTCTTTTTGTTTCCTTTTTGACGATCTTTCTGGGTCCGGGTGGAAAGAAAAACAACTGAGAGAAAAAATGTAAACGTTAGCGTTAGTGCTCATAATAGAAACATTATTTTTTGAAAAAAATAAAGTACTTCTAAATGAAAGTGAAAGTTTTCTTCTAGAGTGGGTCATGTCATGGTCATGTTCTCATGAAAATTATATACATATCATATTTTACAACTTTCAAATTCAAACTTTTTTAATTTCATTAATAGCTTACATCAACATCAATATGAGCCGGCGATCCCAACAGTCTTTACACGCAATGATTGAAAAATCAAAATCAAAAAAATCTGATCCTACTAATTCTTCGACAAACTGGGAAATTGTTGTCAACCAGTTTTACATTAACCTAAGGTGTTGGAATGATTTAAAAGCTTGGAACGATGGGATTGAGGAAAATCGTCTACCAGAGAAACTAAGACTGCACTTGGACATTCAGCATGAATTGATAAGAAGAGCCCTTGAGAAGCCCATAAGTGAGGAAAGAAAAATTAAAATTATGAAGCAAATGGAAGTGTTATCTTTCATGGGAACACCTCTAATCGACATTCTCAATATTCCTGAACACTTGATAACATTCTAGTCTAACGTGATTGAAATGATGATGATGATGATGAAATTGAAGTTATAGTTATAGATAAAGTTAAAAATATAATTATATTTTAAATTTTTCGATTTTTTTTCCAATTAAAATTTTTTATCCATGGTAAAACCTGTAAAGTCTATGTCTATAATTAACATTTATCAATATGAATGTTTAATAGAATGTAGAAAATATTTATATTTATACTTCTTCTTTCTCAAAAGAAGAAAAAATCAACCTATCGTCTAACGTTAACGAGAACCCTAAGAAACGTTGATACCGATATCAACTGTAAAACGCAAGTGTGATTTTTTTCTTGAAGATAGTAATGATGATGATGATGATACATCAGATGTGTTTTAGTTATTTTTACAAGACCAAAACCAATACTGATACTGAGTTAACTATGTCAAAGATATAAATATGAATGATAATGATGTTGGTGTATGCACGGCATGCTTATGAATTGAAATTATTAATTTCAAGTTTATGTTGAGTTGAGGTTGAGGTTGAGCAAATGCGAAAAATTTTTGATTTTGATCATGCATGACCATGATACCGCAATTGATTTTTCCTTATTCATTTTCAATTAACACTTCTTTTTTGAAGAAGTAAAAATAAAAAATCAACCTCAAACATAACTGCTACTGAAGACATCCGCCGTAGATAAGATAAAAAACACAATACCCTAACCCTATCCCTATCGATAGTTAAGGTTAATAGGTAAAACCGTCGTGA
Organism: Oxalobacteraceae bacterium; assembly: GCA_027486615.1. Lineage (GTDB taxonomy): Bacteria > Pseudomonadota > Gammaproteobacteria > Burkholderiales > Burkholderiaceae_D > Pernthalerella. Next base: position 3,883 of record JAIXOW010000307.1, read on the forward strand.
AAGTAAAAAATTTTCAACGAAATTATCTTACCGTCAACGTCAATGTCTATAACTATAATTAAAACTATAACTATCATTAATGAATATGAATATGAGGTAGAATATGAATGTGAAATACTTCTTATTCTTATTTCTCAAAAGAAGAAGAAAAAATCAACCGCAAACACTACTTTTAACTAGGACCTTCATAAACATCGATACCGCAATCAACCGCAAAACGTAAGTGTAATTTTTTCTTGAAGATAGGTGAGCATGGTTTGGTTATTGGTGCAGCATCAATAACGAAGAATACACGCCGATAACGAAAAACGATAAATTAATTCATACCATTAAATTAAAGCTGTTAAAACTATCATTATCACTATCTCTATCTCATTTTAATTTGCTAAAAATAAAATAAAAAAATCAACCTAAAAACATATCCGCTACTGAAGACATCCACCGTAGATAAGATAAAAACACAATACCATAACCCTAAACATATAATATCAATAGTTAATGTTAATAGGTAAAACCGTCAACGTCAAAGTATATTCTATAATTAAAACTATATCTATCATTAATGAATATGAGACAGAATAAGAATATGAATGTGAAATACTTCTTACTTCTCAAAAGAAGAAAAAAGCAACCGCAAACACTACTTATAACTAGGACCTTCATAAACATCGATACCGCAATCAACCGCAAAACGTAAGTGTAATTTTTTCTTGAAGATAGGTGAGCATGATTTGGTTATTGGTGCAGCATCAATAACGAAGAACACACACCGATAACGATAACGATAAATTAATTCTTACCGTTACAGTCTGTTTAAATTATCACTATCACCATCTCTATCTCATTTTAATTTGTATGTCTAATTCTAATAGTAACAGTAACAGAAACGATAACGATAACGATTATGGAGCTGTAATTGAAAGTGAAAACTTTGATTATTCTAAAAGAAGTGAAGAGCAGTTTACCATTTCCATCTTCATGAAAAAATTTATTTTGTTGATTGCGGTTGCGGTTGCGGTATTGGCGTCTGTGAGTGTTTTCAATAGCAGCTACTTTGCTGTTGGTTTTTCCTTTTCCTTCTTCAAAAAGTAATAGTAATATGCGGATGTAGAGTGTGAAATACTTATTCTTATTCTTTCAAAAAAAGAAGAAGAAAAATCAACCGCAAACGCTACTATAACTAGAACTTCATAAACACCCATACCGCAATCAACCGCAAAAACGCAAGTGTAATTTTTCTTGAAGATAAGTTAATATTGTCTGGTTATTGGTGTAGTATCAATAACGAAGAATACACTCCGATAACGATAAATTAATTTGCATGTCTAATAGTAAAATATCGATTATGGTGTTGGTGTTTACTAGACATATACATATAACTAACTAGGTCAAAGCAATATTAGTTATAGTTATATTATAGTTATAGCTAGTTAAAGTTAAATGGGAAGGGAAAAGTGAAAAAGCTCGTATTCATAGTCTTGATGCTGGTGCTGATCTTGCCACATCTTTAATTCAAGAGCAAGAGAAATAGATATCGTTATCTTACAGTTCCAGTTCCTTCTGTGCTCTCAGGGTTACCAGATGGTCAATTTATTGACCATTTTCACTAAAATTGGCCAATTTCAGAGGGTGTTGGCCAGAAGAAAAAGTTTGTAGCCAGAAACATATTTGCGACCAATTTGCGGTCAATCTGAATCTGAAAAATAGAAATAGAAATAGATTCTAACAACATTTTCATCTGAATTCTGACATTCTGATGATAGTTTCTGTTTTGCAGTCTTATAGCATAGAAAAGATAAAGAAACATTTCCATCATTAATAATTTCTCTGTTTTATCTGATTCTAAAACACTTTCATTTTCATGTGTGACACACTTTCATCCATGAAACTTTTTTACTTTCACAAACACAAACAATTAAAAATTTTAAAATCCACATCCTCAAACTGATAGTTCTTTCACGCAAACTATCTGTTTGTGAATTTATGTGAAAATTTTATTTAACATGAAGTTTATGAATCTTAAATTTTTTACCCTCCCTAGGATATGAAACTCTTACCATATTACTTTCACTCTATGATATAAAACTTTTACACTTTCTCTTGCTTGAAAATATATATTTATATTTATATTATTCTTAAACATTTGACAGCATAGAAAAGATAAAGAAACATTTACATCATTAATATTTTTTCTGTCTTATTTGATTATAAAACACTTTCATTTTCATGTGTGACTGTGACACTTTCATCTATGAAACTTTTATATTTTCACAAACACAAACAACTTTAAAATTTTAAAAATCTGCAAACTGATAGTTCTTTCACGCGAACTAACATTTTGCGAATTTTATAAGTTTTATACATGAAAGTGTTACACATGTATTGAGGAAAAATAATCCGCCAATTCTACGCATGCATATTTAACTTACTCAGATACAAAAACGGAAAGCTAAATATTTGATTTTTTTACTTATTATAATTTTTAGTTTAAACGGTAATCATCTGACCACCCTCTCCTTGATGATCCTCATCGTCTTTTTTTTTATTTTTTTTCTCAAGCTCTTCCCGTTCTGAGTTATCATAATCATAATCAGAATCCGTGTCTGTGTCGTACTCTGTTGTTAGGTGAGCTTCGAGAGCAACCAGGTGGTTAAGAAATGCTCTGCCACCATCATCAGGATACATGTGTTCAATCCGTGTGAGGTGTTCCTGGAAACATTCATGTCTATAAATCTCTTCAAAATTAACCCTTTTTGCATTTTTTTTCATCTTTTTCATTTTCTTTTCAACATTTTTCAAGTATTTTTGGTCATAATACAGTTCACTGTATGATGTCTCCCTAGTTAAGGTTGATATAGCCGCCAGCATGTTTAATAACAACTGTAAGATGTGTTCCGTTCTAGGAGGATGTAGTATTGGTGATTCCGGATCTTCATCCTCGCTTGTTGGAGGTGTTTCGATATCATTCACAACATCGAGCAGTTCCATATCCAAACGTCTGCTTTCATATTCGATGAAACGAATCTCGGATTCGAGTCGATATAACTTAAAAAATTAAAAAATGATAATAAGTAACAGCTCTAAAAATCCTGCAACTTCATTTCTAAAAGGTATTTTATTTTGCGGCGGTAAAAATATATAGCAAGGTTAGTAAGGTTAATAGATATGGATATGATATGTAAATTTCTCTCAAAATAGGAATGATCCGCTTTAAAACTTACTGGAGACCTTTTGGGTGTAATCCGACGAAAAGACATAGTTATTGCGAAATAATTTAAAAAAATTATTTTGAAAAATTCACGTTTTTCTTTGTAATAGTAATAGTAATAGATCTATACTTGATAATAGCTTGAACTATCAAATGAAATCCGCAGCTGCAGGTGCAGGGTATATTAAAAACCGCACCGTGCATGTATTGTATGCCGTGTGATGTAGTGTAGAGAAAGATGTGAGACAACCCGTTTGTTTATATAAAAAAGATGTTTCTATCACCCGAAACATCATCAGTCTCATTTCATTGATATCCTAGTAAAAATTTTACTCGTGTAATTATCCCGTTCAACTGATTTTAAGATGTTGCAGAACAAGTTTCTGATGACCATACCAATAAAAATTGCCATATTTTTCATCCTGACATTGATGCTAAAATAACACGCCACAGTCCTAACTGCATGGATTTAGCATCGTTTTATTTGCGCAAGCAAATAGAGATGAAGGGTGAATAACAGAAAGAAGGCGTGTGTTAAACCTGTTCCTGTTATAAAAACATGCTGTGTTTTTGATTCGGTTTTTTGATCATAAGACTTCCAGTAGTAAAATAAAATGAGTTGAAAAAATGTAATTCAAACTTAAAATCTTTATCTGTAACCGTAAGATTTATATCTTTGAACAAGATTCAAACCTTTACCTTTTCCTTTTTTCAACTACAAGTTTTAATAAAAAAGTCAAAATTAAATCCAAAATCAAAATTGTTTTATTTTCAAACATGTAATTTTAATCATATTTTTTCTACTTTTACTATTATTTTTTGACATTGTTTGTGTTTGTCTTCAATTTTGTTTATTACGGATTCAAGTTCAAGATTGAATGGCATGCAACAAGCGAGTTAATGTATTGCCGTCCTCCATCATCAGGATAGGTTTCACGGATGGTTTCCAAAGTAGTCACAAAACTAGGGTGTGCAATTATTTCCGCTAATCTGTTCTTTTTTATTTCGTTTTTCATTTTTTCGCACTTTTTTTCGGACTTCGCACAGTACCATTCTTTTCCATAAAGTTCCGAATAAGCTGTTGGTCTGGTTGGAATGGCTTCAACTTGCAACAACACCTGCCTGACTCCTAGGAACAACGGTTCATCAACCTCATCTCCCTCAACATCTGAATTGTCGGGAGTGTTGACATCAGTTAAAACATCCATAAGCTCCAATGTCAATTGTCGAATTTGTGAATCGCAAAGATTTATTCGATATTTGAATTTATCTGCTTCCATTATAACTTTTTTCGATTTTGCTTCCAAAAACAAAAACAACTAAAGTCAATTGCTGCATGGCAAAAGCATCATGCGCAAATGTCAAAGTCAAACAAAGACACAAAGAATACATGTACATGTACATGCCGAGCTACGTTAAAACAAGTTTTGAGACAAAAGGATGAGGATGTCTGCAGTTTTACTAAACACGCAAAAGAGTTAGAGAAGAAAAACACGTCAAGCTACATTTAAAACAGCTTACTCCGGCGAAAAAAGATAAAAAGTAAAATAAAAACACGGGGTTTGACAAATCTTTGCTTCTAATAGCAAAAGAAACGTTGAACGTGTTGTTACTCTCAAAAATTGTTAAGCAATGGAGGAGGATTTTGACAGCAAACTTGAAAATCTTTCAAGAGATTTGATCTATTTAGAACAAGAACTGCAAAGAGCTTCGAGTATGGAAAAACTCTCTATTTTGGCTCAAATCAGAAATGTTGAAATGGAAATACTGCAAACGGTTCGAAGGCAAAGGGATCACATTGCACTGCAGAATTTGAGGATGGAAAAAGCTCTGGAAGTCCTCATGAAAAACAAGGAAAATCAATAAGAACACATATGATGTTCTTTGTCAAAAGAATGTAGTCAAGATTGCCATGTACATGTAGTTGTATGATTTTTTAGTCCTAACGTAACACATTTTTTGGTTGTAATATTTTTGTTTTGTATTGTTGTATACCGAGAAAATAAACAAATGCATAAAACTAGCACCTTTTTTAATTTAAATGATTCTCACAATTATGCAAATATTAAATACATAGATAGGTTTTAAATTAAATGATAGCGATAGCAACATCAAAATACGTATGTTGTATAAATTTGTATGATTTGCATGAATTGGCTTCCTATTATCCAGATCCAGAATCTGGGTTCTTCACCGGCTCATAAAAGTTAGGATTAGTCTTGGCAAAAGCCAATTACATGGTCATACGCAATGCATAAGTTTCATCCCATCATTTAACACTGTTTTTCTATTCGGAATAATTATAGCTTGGACTTGAGGATTTTTTACACTCATTTATTTTATAGCTATAGCAAACACAAGAATCGAAAGCCAGTCTAATTTTGATTCTGAGACTGAGAGCTATTTTAAGCATGAAATGAAAATACCAAGGACAAAACATTTTCACTCCAACAAAATGAAACATTTTTTATTCTAAGAAAATGTTACAAATAAAAATGAAGAGAAACTTCTAGACATTATTTAATAAGTCAGGTATTGGAAGCAGTAATGATAATTACATTTCATATTTCACATCAATATAATAACATAGTTAGCGGTAATTTTCATCATGACTTGACTTGAGAATGAGATAATATCAAATCATAAAGAATTTTGTTGAGATCCTTAATTTTTTCGCGCAAACCCTTTAATTCCTCATTGCCAGTTTGACCCTCTCTGTTTTTTGATTCGATGTATTCTTTGATTTCTTCAAATAATACGTCAGCTCGGGTGTTACATTTTAAAGGGCAAGGTCTCGTCTTCGTTAGTTCCGACCAAATCTTTTCAGATTCTTCAAAAGAAGAGACGCAACGTATCCACTCCTCCATGCTATATTAAGAAAAGATATTGTTAAGAAATTGTTTTCATAAATTAAACAAACATGCCTCTTACTTTGATGGAAGTGTGAGCATAGCAAGAAAGGACTTAGGCTACTGCCGTTAGTTAACTGTTACTGTTGACCATTATGCTACGTTAACATTATCATAACGTTAACATCGAAATTAAATCAATTTGTCGTGTTTTAGCTGCTGCTGTTTACTTAAATCTGGATAATTACCTTCACAATGATTTTTTGATGATATTTTTGTGGGTGAAAATAAGTAGAGTAAATGTGTTTGTGTTCTTCCTGAATTCTTGAAATAGAACGTTGTTTGCTGATTGTCAGCGTTTTAATGGGCAGGGGTTGTATTTAACGTTCAAAGAAAACTACGTCTCAGGAAGCGGCTAGGTCTCGCATCCGACGCTTAACCATATAGACGTTGCTGTTGCTGTTAATGTTATTATGACGCGTTGACGTTGTTTGACATCAGAGTCAAATATCTTTGTTAAAAATAGTTTAAGATGAATTATTTTCCCGTTTCAATTGTATCACTGCACGTAAAAGTTCTTCATGAAATCTTCTAATCAGATGATAGTCTGTTATATTTCCCGAAGCAATATTATCACAAAGAGTTGAGATTTGTTCACCTATTTGATGCGCTCTTTCTCTCAGCTCAACCTTAAACACACCAAAACTAACATAAGCATTCATAGCTGAAAACTTACGTGCCAAAACAAAAAACTCAATTTCTCTCGAAGTCATTGTTTTTTATATTTTTTAAAATATGTCTTTATCTTCTTACTTTCTTTACAGATTACGGAAAAAACAAGAGTATGAGTATGAGTATGAGTATGAAGTGTGAATTAACTGTTCTAAAGTCTTCGACTTTCTTTATACGATTTAATTCAAGAGCTGTAAAACTTTAGCATAAACATAAATGCGTTTGGCGTCTTCAGGTGTGTGAGGAAAAACGCATTTTTGTTTGTGTTTGCTATTGGGATGAGGAAGTAATATAGAACGATTCCGTCTTTCTATCTCATATCTCTATCATCATCTATTAGGAGCGTTCAATCGCCTTAACAATTAAAGAAAACAGAAAAAAGAAAGACCTAAATTAAATATTCATAGAATCTAGAAAACAAACATCAGCAAATTTGTCGTTTAATTTTAATATCAGTTTTCCTTGGTTTTTTGTTAAATAAAACAAAAATACAACCAAAGATAGGAAGAAGTAGAAGTATTCATATTCAGATTTTTTCCATATATACATAAAAGTGAAGATCCTGTCCATGTCCTTGTCTTATTATCATCTTGCTAGGATAGTTTTAATTTCGATTCTATTTCTATTAAAACAATTTCACGTTTGCGTTCACCTTCCGTGTTCTATTATCATTATCATTGTGTTAATGTTAATGTTAACGCTCTCAAAAATGAAGATGAAATTAACTAGCGAGAGGAAGAGGATATACGGTCAAGTGAGCAATAGCAACTATAATCTTTCACTCTCAAGTTCAATCATTAGGCACGGTAAATCTATAACCAATCATGTTACTTTATAATTATATATAAGTATATATTAATTTACAAGTATAAGGTTTTTTCCAGTTTATAATATAGCGAATTTGCATTCAATAACTTTAACATTGCCTTCTATGATAAATTAGAACGTTATTTTCTTTCACTCAATTTAGTCATTTATTTTAAAACTATTGATTATTTTTATTTAAATCAATTAAGCGTTGTTTCAAAATTATCTAAATTCGTTTTGATGAGTTTAGATTATTTTGTTTGAAGATTTCGCTATTTAGCTTAATAGCGCAACCTATTAAATTGATGATGCATAATTTTTATCTCATCACCGTTAGAAATTGAGGGTCTAGATTTGCTCCAAGATTGCTGTAGCTGTATTCATTTAACGTTAACAATTGTGTGTTTTTGTGATTGCGCTCTAGACTATCATAAATACACATTAATTGAATTCTCGTTAACTTGATTTCATTTTTATGCGCGCACCATGAACTACCGCTACCGCTACCGCATTCGTAACTGAGCTAGCTATTAATACGCAGAACATGTTCATTAGACAAAAACTTGCATATCCACCTACTAAAATTTTGTTCGAAATAGAAAATTTGCTCTCCTTTTTCTATTGATAGTGAAAAAAACAAGAAAAACAATTTTTTGCTGTGAAAATTTTTATTAAGTTACCATTATCATTTAGACATAGCCTCAGTTAAAACATATATTTATGTTATTGTCACTTTCATCAACAACTTCTTTAATTAAATACATAAGATAATTAAATAGATTTAGTATAACCCTTCGTGTGTCAGCATCATCTTCATCTTGTTCAAAAATTATCTCCTTGATTGTTTCCAAGAGCTTTTCAATTTCTCTAATAGCTTCGATTTCATTATTAGTTAGAAAATCTTCTTCTACTTTTTCCCTCGCTATCCAGAAACTCTCAATCAGATTATAGTAATTTTGAAATACCTCCATTTTGATCGATTGTGATGGTGATGTTTTGTCCTCGCATTTGTGAACTGGTATAGTATCAAAGATCTCCTGTTCTCACGAACTTAACTTGCTAGAATATATCCGTAAAGACAACAACAACACCAAAACAGTATCAGCGATAACGAGTGCTCGTAAAATAAAAGAGTGAGCATTCGATGATCATGAGAAGTTTTCAACTCTCATGTCTTTCTCTAAATTTTCTTAACAGCTAGTGCTAGTCTGATTTCATTTAAACACGTCTATTCTGAACTACCACACCCTCAAAGACAAAGACAGCAAAACAACATCAAGGAGAACTATTGCTTGCACTCGAAAAAATGAGAACGCGGTCACCCTCATGATCATGAAAAGTTTTCAAGTTTAGGTCTAGGAAATCACTGCACTAACTAACTATCTTATCTTGACATAACATTAAAATAGCCGTGTAATAATCTTAAACTTAAAATCAAAATCATTAACATTCACTATTTCATTGTAAAAATTCTTTTTTTAAGATAGTCTAAGTCTAAGTCTGCCTAAGTCTAAGTCTTAGTTTAAGTTTCCGAGTCCAAGAGAGAGAGAAAATGAGTTCATCTTCATCATGCGATTGTAAACACACTCACACTAATATTAAAGACTATCACTACCACCAATTTGATAGAGGTGAAGATGAAATTATTAAATCTGAATCTGAAAACGCAGATGAAAACAGCAACAGTAATAGTATCCAGTGTATAGGATCGTCATCGTCGAAATTGTCTAATCTTGAAAAGTCATTTTCTGAAATAGATGCCACTCGAAGACTTGCAACGGATATAGATCTAGATTTAGACATAATCATAGAATTATTTGAAAAAAGTTTGAATATTGAATAGTGATTCTCATATGCCATAGCCGTAGTCTGATTCCTTTATCCACACTCTGTCTTGTGCATGCACTGCCGCAAAAACATCAGATCAGTTTTATATACACCGTATCGAGTGTTCGAACTCGGAAAAAATGAGAATGTAATGTAAACAACACTCTTATGAAAAGTTTGGGTCAAGAAAATCATTATCACTTCTTATTTATAAAACAAAATTTCCTACGAATGTGAAAATTTATGGGTTGTGGTTGTGGTTGTGTCTCACACAACCGCAATCATTAATATCAACATCAACATTAACATTAACATTAAGATTCACGTTCTATGCGTAATAATAATAATAATAATAATAATAATAAAATTACATCATATTAAACTTTCAAGTGTAAGTATCGGATAATTTGTGAAATACATGTGCAAATGCAAAAACAAAATCTTTGTCTTTTTTATTTTCATATAATTTCAATCCTAATTTTTATTTTCAGGTTAGAGTTAGAGTTAGAATTTTACTCCAACAATTATTAGCTGACTTAAAAAATTTGGTCTTGGTTTTAGTTTTTTGAGTCCTAGAACTAGAGCTGCTATTATTGATAAATATACCTATACCCATAACCCATACCCATGAAACAGAATATGTAACAAAGAGAAAGAGAAAGAGATCTCATCATCATCATCATTCTTATCCTATATAATGAGAATGAGAATGATCGCTTATTGCAATTACGATTGATTTGTATTTATATTGAATTGATTATAGATTATATTGATATTGAAGTTTCTGATTTTGATTTCGGCTAAATTCAACTTCAACTTCAACTTCAACTCTAGTAAAAAGTTTGATTCTCATTCTCAACCTCAACAGACATAAACAAATAGAAAAAAGTTTTTAAATTCGATTTTTGTCATTGTAATTTATTTTTTTCAACTTATCAATACAAATATCAATATCAATATCAATATAAAAAAATGAAGCTAGTTAAAATCTTTTTCTTGATTCTGTAACTTCACATCCAAGCCCTGATAGTTTTGCAGCCTTGATTAGATCGTGTGTCAGGCAGTTAAGATCATTCTCAAGGATTCGAATTCTTTCTTTGCTTAGCTGTCTGTGACGCAAGGATATTTTCATATGATTTATCCGATCCTTAATTTTTTGAATCATTTCTTGTGAAATTTTATTTGCCGGTAGAATTGCTTTTTCGAATTGGAGTTCGTTGATTCTAGTGATTAGTTCTAGCCTTTCCCGTCCTTTTTCAAGGTTAGAGGTAGAGGTATTCATCTTCAGTAACAGATCAGATGAATATAATATTCTTCTTTTAACTCAAATACAAAGACGTCTTAAGTTTAAGAAAATAAAGGTAGAAGATTTTGATGTTGATGTCTTATTTGTGTGAATCTATTTCTATTTCTATTCACTTCCACCCCCACTTCTTCTTCTTATATATTACCGATACCGAGCGCTCACAAGATGATAAGGATGAGGATAAGGTGAACACGAAAAGTTGCAGCTGCAGTTGCTGTTGCTAACCAATTTAGTATGCGAGTGTTTTGCGATCATTTTAGCGCAAGTGCGGTCGTTCGGTTTTGGTGTGGTATATTCTCAAACTCAAGTTCAAGGAGGGTGTGTAAAATCAAGATCAAGAAAAAGAAAGCTTGAGCTATAGTTTGCGTGTAAAAATTCCTCTCCTTCATCGAGAGGGTGACGGTGGCAAAGCACCACCCTTTACCTTTTCTTTCTTACAGATTTTGTTTCATGTGTATAACAGGTTGAGGAGTGAAATTATCTGAAAGTGAAAAATTTTTCACTAAATTTCAGGATGAATCACTGAACCCGAAATCGTTAACAATTCTTAATCTTATACAGACATCTTCAAATCA
>JAIXOW010000431.1 GCA_027486615.1 Oxalobacteraceae bacterium
ATCGATAAACGATAGGAATACACAGGCGCTTCGGCTTGCTTAGGAATAAAGTAATACATCATTCCTAAAAAGCCTGCAGTTAAGAAGAAACCTACTGCGTTATGGCCATACCACCATTGAATCATTGCATCCTGCACACCGGTGTAGGCAGAATAAGATTTAGTCATTGTTGCAGGCATCGCTGCAGAGTTAACGATATGTAGAATCGCTACCGTTAAGATAAACGCGCCGAAGAACCAATTCGCTACATAGATGTGAGAAGTTTTACGCTTAAGCAGTGTGCCAAAGAACACTACGGCATAAGAGACCCACACGATAGCGATTAATAAATCGATAGGCCATTCTAACTCTGCATATTCTTTACCTTGGGTATATCCAAGTGGAAGACTAATCGCAGCAGCCACAATCACTAATTGCCAACCCCAGAATGTCAGCGATGCGAGTGCATCTGAAAACAGTCTAACTTGACATGTACGCTGTACGACATAATACGACGTCGCAAACAGAGCGCAACCACCAAAGGCAAAAATCACTGCATTGGTGTGCAATGGACGCAAGCGACCATAGGTCAACCAAGGTATGTCGAAATTAAGCGCTGGCCAAGCCAATTGTGCTGCGATTATCAGGCCGACTAACATGCCGACTACACCCCAGACTACTGTCGCTACTGCGAATTGCTTAACGACCTTGTAGTTGTAGCTTTGAGCTGTATCCACGAAAACTCCCCTTTTTTACACCAATCATGGGTCGGAGAGTACGTTTCATTAGGGCAAAATTCCTTGACCTGAGTCAAATTTAACCAGATAGCTCTTCAGTCATAAATGTGACTGATCAGTCTTTTTTTAGTTTTCTGTCTGATTACTTTTATCGGGGACGCTATCGTCATCTTGCAGTATGCGTGAAGCAGGTCCGACTAAATCATCAAACTGCCCACCATCTGAAGCTTTGAAAAAGACCCAGATCGCAAAAAACACAATGAGAACACTCAGCGGAATAAGAAAATAAAGTGCTTCCATAACTATGACTTAACTTTCTGAGTGAGATGCGCAAGGCGTAAAGCATTACCTACCACGAGTGCAGAACTAATCGACATACCCACACCTGCCATCCAAGGACTTAATAAGCCCCACGCTGCTGCAGGTATAGCGACCAAATTGTAGAGCGTAGCCCAACTTAAATTTTGGCGAATTACGCGCATGGTCTGAGCCGCTGTTTCTGCTGCATCACGCAACGCAGATAATCTACCTCTCATTAATACCGCATCGGCATGCGATTGTGCCAATGCAGCACCTGATCCCATCGCAAACGATACATCTGCAGCATGTAAGACTGCAGCATCATTAATGCCATCACCCACCATAGTCACAACTGCACCTTGTGCTTGTAGATTTTTTATATAAGCGAGTTTTTCAGCGGGCAAAACACCGCCACGTGCAATCGCAATGCCGCATTGGCGTGCAGTTTTTTGCACCACATGCTCTGCATCACCAGATAGAAGAATCACTGTTTTATTACGCACTAAAAAATAATCAATCACCGCTTGTGCATCCGAACGCAAAGTGTCATTGAAGGTGTAGCGCGCTAACCATCCCGATGTGTTGCCCAGATAAACACAGCCGTGATCTATTTCATCGTATGTAGCAGGAATGGCTCCCGCAATCTCTGCTACAAATTTTGCATTACCTATCCTATGCACTATACCTTGTACTGTACATTGCAAACCTTGCCCTGAATATGATTCAATATGTTCAACATTAACCTTTGGTTGAACTTGTTGATTCTGTTTAGCAGCTTGTATCAACATAGTAGCAACTGGATGCGCACTACCTTCTTCGATTGCTGCTGCGAGCTGTAATACTTCGTCACGATTTTTATCACCCATTAAGCTAATGTCTTCTAGCTTAGGCCTGCCTTCGGTGAGTGTGCCAGTTTTATCAAATACGATATGAGTCGCTCTATGCAAAGTTTCTAATACATGAGCCTGCATGATTAAAACACCTTGCCTTAGCAAAGCATCGGTCGCTGCTGCTAACGCAGAAGGTGTGGCTAATGACAAAGCACAGGGACAAGACACAACCAAGACAGCAATCGCAATTGGCCATGCACGAATAGGATCTACCCATCCCCAAAAAATCAATACGGCACCAGCAAACACTAATAATGCAGTGACAAACCAAGCTGCAACACGATCAGCCCATTGCGCAATCTTAGGCTTATCATTACCCGCTTGTTCAATTAAACGAATTAATGCATGTAAGGTACTGTCTTTCGCCAGCTTCTCTACTTGCAATAAGATAGCTTGATTCACATTCACAGCGCCACCAGGCAAACGTTCACCCATGATTTTTTTCTGTGGCTGACTTTCTCCAGTAAGCAAAGATAAATCCACACTGGTATTGCCTTCTACTATGACACCATCCGCAGGGATCGCTTCACCCGGTTTAATTAAAATCACCTGCCCCGCTATTAATTGTGCTGCAGGTACATAGTGAGGTTCTCTACTTTCTGGATAATCTTGTAACAACCAAGCTGAAGAAGGCAACGTATGCTGCATGGTTTCTAAAGTCGATGCAGCACGACGACGCGCAATCAATTCCAGATAACGACTACACAACAATAAGAATATAAACATGGTGACTGAATCAAAATACACATCACCCTGACCTGTCACTGTAGAAAAGACACTGCCTATAAATGCTGCAGCAATACCTAACGCAACCGGTACATCCATACCAAGTACACGTTGTTTTATATTAGCCCAAGCACTTTTGAAAAAAGGCTGCGCTGAATACAGCACAGCAGGTAGTGTTAACAGCAAGCTCGCCCAGCGCATCAAGCCTTCCATGTCTTTATCCATGGTGTCGGCATCAGCCAGATAAACCGGTACGGCATACATCATCACCTGCATCATAGAAAGTCCAGCTATGAAGAGTTGTCGAAATAAAGTTTTCGCATTCTTGCGTATGATTTCGCCATGTCGCAGCGGATCAAACGGATAAGCGGCATAGCCTAATTCACGCACTGATTTCACAATGTCACTTGGTTTACATTGCTCACCATCCCACATTACATGGAGTTTTTCAGTCGAGAGATTTAAATTAATCCCCTGCACACCAGATAGTTGTGCGACATGCTTTTCTATCAACCATACACAAGCGCCACAACGTATACCCTCAATAGAAAAAGTACCTTGTAGCTTGCCTTCAGTATCGGTCTCAAATTGTGCAAGCTGCTCTTGCGTGTCATATAAACGCAAAGCATCAGGAATCAATTCAGTTGGCTTATCCGAAAAACTCAAACGATCACGGTAATAACTCGTGAGATTATTATCGACTATGGTTTGTGCTACTGCCTGACAACCAGGACAACACATAGCTTGCTGTATATCGTCTATCGTGACCTGCCAGTTACTTGCAGCAGGCACTGGCAAACCACAATGAAAACAATCTTGATGCTTGTTCATGACTACATCCCCGCCGGTGTCAGACACAAAGCATCTAGCCAACCATGCGATAAGCCTGTCAATAATCTATACACACCGAGCAAACCAAATAACAAGACCAGTAAACCTGCCAACAACCTGACCTGTGCTTTTCTAAAAAAAGCAGGCAGTGACTGACTCAACCAACCCATAGTAATTAATAACGGCAAGGTACCTAAACCAAAGGCCAACATAACGAGTGCACCCTGTAGTGCTGAACCTGTCATTAAAGCTGTCAGCAACACGCTATACACCATGGCGCAAGGCACCCATCCCCAAATCGCACCTAATGCAAACGCTTGCCAAGGTTTTTCTATAGGTATGAACACTTTTAATAAAGGCTGTAGCCGCTTCCATAACAACTGACCCAGTTTTTCTAGCTGCGCAATACCACTCCACACCTGCATTAATGAGAGGCCTAATGCAATCAACATCAGATTCGCTGCGACATAGCCAACTTTTTGTAGCACGGTGAGATTAATAAAAAGACTAACACTGCCCACTATGCCAGCCATCAAAGCACCGGCCAGCATATAACTCGTAATCCGGCCTGCATTAAAGAGTAAAACTCGCACCAATGGTGATTCTGAAGTTGGAGGTGAAGTGGATTGCGATACGACTGGAATGGGGAAAGCTGCGCGCGTTGGAGCAGCCACGCCAAAAGCGCCAACGATGCCGCCGCACATGCCTACGCAATGCACACCGCCGAATAACCCAACTAAAAAGAGGGGAAAAAGAGCAAGACTATTCAAAAGATTAAGAGATCAAAGAGTGCGCGAATATCGCAGAGGCTCAGATTGTAACTGGCGCGCCTCCCTGAGGTGGCGATCGAAAACCATACACACATTACGTATGAGAAGACGACCTTTTAAGGTCACCGTAATCCAATCTGCATCTAAATTGACTAAACCTAACTCACTTAACTCATGTAAAGACTTGAGTTCGGGTGCGAAATAAGTATCAAAGCTAATCGGATAAGCAAGTTCTAGTGCACGTATCGATAATTCAAAATTACACATCAGCATTTGTATGATGAAACGACGCATCACATCATCCATACTTAACTTAATGCCACGCGCGATAGGCAGCTCACCTAAATCTAGCTTGTGATAATACGCATCTAAAGTTTTTACATTCTGACTATAAGTACGTGCAACTGAGCTAATTGCAGAGACACCGAGCGCGATGAGATCAAGTTCAGATTGCGTTGAATAGCCTTGAAAGTTTCTATGTAAGCGACCCTGTGTCTGCGCAATAGCAAGATCATCATCTGGTTTCGCAAAATGATCCATGCCTATATAGCGATAACCTGCACTATGCAATTTCTGTATACATAAAGCTAGCATATCAAGTTTAAGCTCAGGCGAAGGCATCTCCTCCTCCGCAATACGACGTTGCGGTTTGAATAAATGCGGCAAATGCGCATAGTGGTAAATCGCTATACGATCAGGATTGGCTGCTATGACTTTTTCTAGCGTTTGCGTCATGCTCGCTAAGCTTTGCTTAGGTAAGCCATAAATCAAATCCACACTCACTGAGCGAAATTGTGCAGCGCGTGCCGCTGCTATAACTGCCAATGTTTTTTCTTCTGGCTGAATTCGATTCACTGCTTTTTGTACTTGCTCATCAAAATCTTGCACGCCTAAGCTAATGCGATTAAAACCTTGTTCACGTAAACGATGTACACGTTCTGGTGTGACCGTTCTAGGGTCAACTTCAATCGAGTATTCCCCTTTATCATCAGCAGCAAAAGTAAACCAACGGCGCAGATGACGCATTAAGTCATCCATTTGTTCATCGCTCAGATAGGTAGGTGTACCACCACCAAAATGCAATTGCTCAACGCGATTCAAATCAGCGAGTAAACGACCTTGAATATCGATTTCACGTTTTAAATAGCCTAGATAAGTCTGCGCTTTTTCACGATTCTTAGTAACGATTTTGTTACAAGCACAGTAGTAGCAAACCGTATCGCAGAAAGGAATGTGGACATAAATTGAAAGTGGATGGCGCAGTCCTCTTGCACGTAATCCATCTACAGTTTGTAAATAATCCCGATAATGAAATGATTCGGTAAAACGATCGGCAGTAGGATAAGAGGTATAGCGTGGGCCAGATTGGCTTAACTTACTAATTAACTGCGGATCAAACTCCACCCCCAATTGTATTGCTTGGTTATTTTTTGTCGTTGTCATCGTCGTCGCTCCCGACTGCGCATGCATTCAAATGGAATGCCACTTCAGTTCGGAAATGAGTCTACTAATGCAACAAAGTAATTACTTTGACCTAAGTCAAAACGCACAGTCCTACTGCACTGAATATAAAAAATAGAAAAACAATAACAAGATGGCAGTTTATAAGTTCAAGCGTAAGGTCATGGTTCCATCCAAAGGCTCAGAATGCAATGTAAATCCTAGATGATGGACAAGCTCATGCATGGCAGTGTTATCCGATAACATTTCACCAACCAGAGAGTTAACGCCTCGTTGTCGGAAATAAGTAATTAATTTATTCATCAACAAAGATCCTAATCCCTGAGCTTTCAAATCAGAGCGAATAATGATGGCGAACTCTGCACTTTTGTTTTCTGCATCGGTGATTCCTCTCACAACGCCTAAAGTTTCATCACTTCCATCTATACGTTTTCTGACAGCGATAAAAGCCATCTCATGATCGTAATCAATCTGCGTCAGCTTCGCTAATTGAGATGCTTGCAATTCACGCATGGAATAAAAAAGTCGCATATGAATATCATCCTTACTCAGCGCTTCAAAAAATCGCTGATGCTCATCACTATCTTCCGGCTTAATGGGTCGCAGCAGAATGGATTGCTCATGCCACATGACTTGCTCTTCTAAGTCCTTAGGATAAATTGGCAGTAAAAGATTTTTCTGCGCATGATCGTCTAACGTTTTTTTCATTTTACTGCCCACTTTGCGTGCGATAGCGCACTACTTGGTTAATGAAATCTTGCGTTATTAAACATATTAAAAAAAATTTTATTTGCATTAGCATTGCCTTCATTAGACAGAGTAGACATCAGAATCTGAATCAACAGCTTGAAATTGATATGAATCAAAATGTATAAAAAAATTTCATCTCTTTTCTTATGATCCATCTGGACTAACTCGCTACTAGCGTTTACGCTAAGCTTTAACTACCACTCTCCACCCACAGAAAATCTTATGACTTATAAAACGATTTTGGTTCATCTTGATCAATCTACCCATACAGCACAGCGCATAAAATATGCTGCTGCGTTAGCTGCACTCTCTTCAGCGCATCTAATCGGTGCTGCTATGACCGGATTATCACGTTATGTTTTTGCTGATGGCTTAGTCAGTGCAAATGATCCAACACTGACACATCATGTGGAGTTTTTAAGAAAATATGCAACGGAAGCAATCCACTCTTTTGAAAAAATAGCTAATCAAGAAGGTGCTAATTCAATTGAATCGCGATTGGTCGATGATGATGCAGTAGGTGGCATGGTGTTGCAAGCGCGTTATTCTGATTTACTTGTGATTGGACAAACGGATCCGCATTCCACTGTTCCTGGTATATATCCAAATTTCCCTGAGCAGGTTGTATTGAATTGCACCAGACCTGTTCTTATCATTCCTTATGCAAGTACCTTTAAAAAATTATTTTCTCGCCCATTGATTGCATGGGATGGCAGTCCTGCTGCCACACGCGCTATTACAGGTGCATTACCTCTTTTAATTCATGCGCAAAAAGTCGATCTAGTCGTATTTAATGCAAATGATGAAAAACTCGTACACGGAGCAGAGCCTGGTGCAGATATTGCACTCTATCTCAGTCGACATGGAGTCAGGGTACAGGTGGTCAACCATACTGTAAAAACTGATATCGGTCAGGCGCTACTTTCTTTAGCAACCGATCAAGGAAATGATTTAATTGTGATGGGTGGCTATGGACACTCGCGTTTTCGCGAGACTTTAATGGGTGGTGTGACTAAGACACTCTTTACTTCTATGACAGTACCAGTGTTGACAACACATTAGTCCACGAGAAAGTTGTCGATGTTTTTTAAACTGGGGGCTGGCGATAAACCATCACTGGGATAGCACTATGTGCAAGCACACGTTGTGTTTCACTACCCAACAACAGTTTATCCAGCCCGCGGCGGCCATGCGATGCCATCCAAATTAAATCGCATGCACTGTCATGTGCCGTTGAAATAATTTCTTCATACGGATGTACAGCGCGCTTTGTGAATACAACACAATTTACACCTGCAGTTTTAGCCTGCTCTTCTAATTTTTTTACTGCTTGCTTTGCCATTTTATCTTGCGCTTCTTCATACTCACTCATATCAACCATTGCGCCTGCTTCTGGCATGAGTAAAAAAGGATAGAACTGTGCTAATGACAATCCCACTAGTGAAGCTCCACTTGCCGCAGCAAATTCTATCGCTGCACTGGCAGCAGCAATAGATAAAGGTGAGCCATCGGTCGCAACTAATATTTTTTTAAACATAGCAGCCTCTGAATGAATGTTATTAATCGACGATGCTGACTCTAGCAAAAGAGCTTAAAAAAAATTTGACTTGTATCAAAACAATCTGAGAGGTGCTTCATCCATGGCTGCAATCTGTTCACGTAATTCTAAGATACGATCTTGCCAGTAATGCATGGTATTAAACCAAGGGAAAGCAAGTTGAAAAGCAGGATCATCCCAACGCATTGCTATCCAATAGGAATAATGCAATAAACGTAATGTTCTTAATGCTTCGATTATATGGAGTTGACGTGGATCGAATTCAAAAAAATCTTCATACCCTGCGAGTAAATCCGATAACTGTCTCGTCCTATCACCTCGCTCTCCCGATAACAACATCCATAAATCTTGTATCGCTGGACCAGTACGACTATCGTCAAAATCCACAAAATGCGGACCCGCATCTGTCCACAATACATTCCCACTATGACAATCGCCATGCAACCGCACAGTTGCAATATCACCTGCTCTTGCATAACAAGCTTGCACCGCTTCCAATGCTTGTGCACTAACGCTTTCCCAAGCTCGCTCTAATTCTTGGGGAATAAAATTATTTTCTAACAACCATGTGCGGGGTGTGATGCCAAATGATTGCATGTCTAATGTAGGTCGCGCTGTATAACTCTTGAGTGCACCGATAGCATGAATGCGGCCCATCAATCTACCCATCCATTCTAAGGTATCGGAACGCTCTATGTCTGGTGCACGTCCACCCTGACGTGGAAAGACTGCAAATCGAAAGCCCTGATAGTGTAAAAGAGTTTCACCATCAAAGGCCAAAGTTGCAACCACAGGAATTTCTTGTTCCATGAGTTCATTTACAAACGCATGTTCTTCTAATATGGCGGCATCACTCCAGCGATGGGGGCGATAAAATTTCACCACCACTGGCTCTGCCTCATTTCTACCAACTTGATAGACTCGATTTTCATAGCTATTTAACACCAATAGACGGCCATCCTCTTCTACGCCTACGCTGGCTAAGGCATCCAACACCATCTCGGCTGACAGCGCAGCAAAATTCTGTTGGTCTGGCATTGCATTCGTCTGCACACTAGGCACGTCGCTTAAGACGTTATTAGGGGAATTATTCGGGGAATTGATAGGCTTAGTCATATACGCATTGTATGCGCAGCCAAAAATTGTGTCTAAGCGGTTACACTGATGTTTTAGCATGAATAAAGGCACATCCATGTCCACAGAGCCGCTACTTACCGAGCAAGAGTTCGAAGAGCTCGATCATTTTTTATTATCCGATCGCTGTGGCGATGATGCCATGACCATGGATTCATTACATGGTCTTTTGACTGCGATTGCGGTGGGACCAGAAGCAATAGCAACTGCTGAATGGCTACCTAAGGTATGGGGATCGGAACCGGATCAAACGCCTTCCTTTAAATCCGATGCAGAAGCCAAGCATATTCAAAATCTTATGGAACGTATGCTTGAAGATATTACTGTCACATTAGACATAGCACCGAATGATTTCGAGCCTTTGTTTTGTGAATATGAATGGAAAGGTAAACGCATACTCGATGCGGAATCGTGGGCTTGGGGTTTTATGGAAGGTGTGAATTTGCGCAGTAGCGCATGGCAGCATTTATGGGATTCACCGCAAGCGACTTTATTAAAACCGATTTATTTACTCGGCGCAGAAGAAATAGAAGAAGAGGAAGTCAAGCTGGTGGATGATCCTATTAAATGCCATAAATTAGCCATAGAAATAGAAGCATCCATCATCCAAATTTATCGTTTTTGGGGTCGTAAAACTACACGACACTAATGCAATCAAAAAAATTTAAAGCTTGATGAAATGTTCGCGGTAGTAACGTAACTCTTCGATTGATTCAATAATATCGGCTAGTGCTGTATGCATTTGATGTTTTTTAAAGCCCGCTGCTAATTCCGGCTTCCAACGCTTGCATAATTCTTTAAGCGTAGAGACATCTAGATTTCGATAATGAAAAAACGCTTCTAGTTCTGGCATACCGCGCACCATAAACCGTCGATCCTGACAAATAGAATTGCCACACATGGGTGATTTACTTGCAGGGACGTATTTTTTCAAAAAAGTAATCAGTTCTGCACTTGCTTGCGCCTCTGTCACAGTAGAGGCTTTAACTCTGTCTATCAACCCGGAACGTCCATGCGTGCCTTTATTCCAAGCATCCATACCATCCAACAGTGCATCGCTCTGATGAATCGCAAAGACTGGCCCTTCTGCCAAAATATTAAGGTCAGGATCTGTCACTACTGCTGCTACTTCGATAATTCTGTCCTTATCCGGATCTAGGCCGGTCATTTCCATATCAATCCAGACCAGATTAAATTCATTTGGGCGGCTAGCATCAGGCGTGGGAACATGCGTTTGTATAGCTTGTGACATAATTGCTTTCTATGTTGATCCGCCATCAATGCGGCTGATAAAACGATATTTTCTCATAGGGACAGTATGAATACCGTAAGCTTTTCATTCCTTTTTGCAGCCATGCTATTAGCCACGCTAGGCGTCAAACTTTGGTTAAGTGCACGCCAACTGCGTCATGTGGCACAGCACCGTGATCACGTTCCAGCCCAATTTGCACAAAAAATCCCCCTCGCTGCCCATCAAAAAGCAGCTGATTACACTATTGCTAAGACTCAGTTCAATATGATTCTGTTGGTGGTCAATACCGCAGTTCTAGTGGGCTTTACATTACTCGGTGGTTTGCAATGGTTATCAGAGCAGATTTCCGCTCTAGCTGGTGATGGCATGGTGTATCAACTCGGTTTAATTATTGCTGTCATGCTGATATCAAGTGTGATTGACCTGCCCTTTGATTACTACAAACAATTCACTTTAGAAGAAAAATTTGGTTTCAATAAAATGAAACCTGCTTTATTTTTTACTGATCTGATTAAAAATACTTTGGTCAGTGCGCTGATTGGCCTGCCTTTAATTTGGGTCATCCTATCGGTGATGGAAAAAGCTGGTGATCTCTGGTGGCTATACGCTTGGGGTATTTGGTGCGTTTTTCAAATTTTTATGTTGGCTTTTTATCAAAGCGTGATTGCGCCTTTGTTTAATAAATTCACACCACTAGAAGATGCTTCACTACAAACACGCATAGAAGGATTAATGCAACGTGTAGGTTTTGCTAGCAAAGGTTTGTTCGTGATGGATGGATCGCGTCGTAGCGCACACGGTAATGCCTATTTTTCTGGTTTTGGTGCAGCTAAGCGCATCGTGTTTTTTGATACCTTACTCGCGCGACTTGCACCGAGTGAAATAGAAGCAGTGCTGGCACATGAGTTAGGCCATTTCAAATTACGCCATGTGATTCAACGTATCGCTATCGTGTTTGCGTTATCACTTGGTTTTCTTGCATTGTTGGGTTATCTTAAAAATCAACTTTGGTTTTATCAAGGCTTAGGCGTTACCCCTATGCTGAATGCCAGCAATGATGCAATGGTATTAATTTTATTCATGTTGAGCTTGCCTGTGTTTACGTTCTTGCTGTCACCTCTCACATCTATTCGTTCACGCAAACAAGAGTTTGAAGCTGATGCGTTTGCTGCTCAACATAGTAATGCGCAAGATCTGATCTCAGCCCTAGTCAAGCTGTATGAAGATAATGCATCAACCTTGACGCCTGATCCTTTGCATTCAGCTTTTTATGATTCACACCCACCTGCTAGCGTCAGGGTGCAACGCTTGTTGACGCAATAATATGCTTACACACGCCGCGTTACAGCAGCAATCTTGCAAGCATCTGACTGTAGGTGCAACGCAACCAGAGATTGCTGCTGCTATGGCGGTGCTCAGCTCTTGGAAAGTCGAACATGAAACAATTATTCGACAGTTCGCTTTCAAAAATTATCATCAAACTATAGAGTTTGTAAATACGATCGCTTCTATCATTCATCAAGAAGATCATCATCCTGAACTCTTGATTACCTATAACCGCTGTACAGTAAGATTTAACACTCACTCTGTGAATGATGGAGCAGGCGGCCTCTCACACAATGACTTCATTTGCGCAGCAAAAATAGACGCCGTGTTTGAAGAAAAATTTTTAGCAAATAATGGCTGAAGCTGTTGGCTTAATTATCGCTGCACATGGTCGGCATTATGTAGCGCACTATGAAAGTAAATTTATTCAGTGTGTGACCCGTGGTAAAAAAAGCGATGTCGCTGTGGGTGATCATGTAGATATCAGTTTCACCTCACCTGATCAGGCGGTGATTAATGCGATTTTGCCGCGCAAAACTTTTTTATATCGTTCTGATCAATATAAATCTAAGCTGCTTGCCGCAAATGTCACGCAATTATTTATTGTGGTGGCAACTGAACCGGGCTTTACCGATGATTTAGTCTCACGCGCTTTAGTCGCTGCTGAGTCAGCCGGTGTGAAAGCGTATTTAATCTTAAATAAAATTGATATCAGCGCTGCTTTGCCAGCTACACGACAGCGCTTATCCGCTTATACCCAATTGGGTTATCCGGTACATGAGGTGAGCGCTCAAGTTAATCCCGCTGCTACTCTGGAAATTTTACGCCCCCTGTTAGCAGGACAATCGACTATCCTAATTGGTCAATCGGGTATGGGTAAATCTTCATTGATTAATTTACTGGTACCGGATGCACAGATCGCTGTTAGAGAAATTTCTTCTGCTTTAGATACTGGCAAACACACCACGACCTTCACCCGCCTGTATACGATAGATGATGAAACGAGCGTGATTGATTCCCCTGGATTTCAAGAGTTCGGTTTATATCAACTCTCAGAAGGCATGCTGGAACGTGCATTCCCAGAATTTGCCGCGCACTTAGGACAATGTCGTTTTTATAATTGTCATCATCTTAACGAACCAGACTGTCCCATATTGCAAGCCGTCAAAGACGGCAGCATCTCTTCCGCTAGACATGGTCTGTACCGTCAATTACTGCATGAAGCCTCACAAAAGCTGTACTAAATCCTAAAATCTTGTTGGGCTTGCAGACTGCCATAGAGATTTTGTTTGCTGATGTAAATCTCTTATAATCATGGACTTATCTTCTTCGGCGGCAGGCGCCTGACTCGCCGCCGTTTTTCATTTATGGCAATAAAACATTATCTACAATTTGCTGATTTCAGCCTCGAGGAATATGCCTATCTCATCGAGCGCACAAAAATCATCAAGCAAAAATTCAAAAGCTACGAGCCCTATCACCCGCTGCTAGACCGTACGCTAGTGATGGTGTTCGAAAAAAATTCTACTCGCACCCGCTTATCATTTGAAGCTGGTATGCATCAGTTAGGTGGTGCAGCGATTTATTTGAATACTCGCGATAGTCAGCTTGGACGTGGCGAACCCGTAGAAGATGCAGCACAAGTGATGTCGCGTATGTGTGACATCATCATGATTCGAACCTTTGGTCAGGAAATCATAGAACGCTTTGCTGCGAATTCACGCGTGCCTGTGGTGAATGGTCTAACTAATGAACAACATCCCTGTCAGGTATTTGCTGATGTATTCACTTACATTGAACATCGTGGGTCAATTGCAGGTAAATGCGTTGCTTGGGTAGGGGACGCTAACAACATGTTGTACTCATGGTTGCAAGCTGCTGAAGTATTTGGCTTTCACTTAAATGTATCTACACCTGTTGGCTACGATATCAATCCTGCCTTCGTCTCACAAAATAATTTACGCTATACGGTTTTTAAAAATCCGGCTGATGCTTGCGCTGGTGCTGATCTCGTGACAACCGATGTATGGACTAGCATGGGATATGAACAAGAAAATGTAGCACGCTTAAAAGCCTTTGATGGTTGGATAGTGGATAGCGCAAAAATGCAGCGTGCTAATCCTGACGCGCTTTTCATGCATTGCCTACCCGCTCATAGAGGTGAAGAAGTTGCTGCTGAAGTGATCGATGGTCCGCAATCGGTAGTATGGGATGAAGCAGAAAACCGTCTCCATGTACAAAAAGCTTTGCTTGAATATCTCGTTCTCGGCAAAGTATAAAAAGTAAAATTTTTAATATTTTAGTTTCAAGGAATTGTAAAAATGAGCGACATCAATAAAGTAGTACTGGCTTACTCTGGTGGATTAGATACTTCTGTTATTTTGAAATGGTTACAGGATCACTATCACTGTGAAATCGTGACCTTCACAGCCGATCTCGGTCAAGGCGAAGAACTCGAACCAGCACGTACTAAAGCAATTAAATTTGGTATCAAACCAGAAAATATTTTTATTGATGATTTACGCGAAGAGTTCGTTAAAGATTTTGTATTCCCTATGTTTAGAGCTAACACGGTCTATGAAGGTGAATATTTATTAGGTACCTCGATTGCGCGTCCTTTAATAGCTAAACGTCTGATTGAGATTGTGAAGAAAACCAATGCCGATGCTATTTCTCATGGCGCAACTGGTAAGGGTAATGATCAAGTGCGATTTGAACTCGGCGCTTATGCCTTAATGCCGAATGTAAAAATCATCGCTCCATGGCGCGAATGGGATTTACTCTCACGTGAAAAATTACTCAAGTATGCAGAAGATGCTGGTATAGAAATCGATATGAAGCATAAAAAAGGTGGCGCACCCTATTCTATGGATGCCAATCTTTTACACATTAGCTTTGAAGGTCGCCATTTAGAAAATCCTAGCGCAGAAGCAGAAGAAACCATGTGGCGCTGGACTGTGAGTCCTGAAGCTGCACCTGATACAGCTGAATATCTCGACCTTGAATATGAACATGGTGACATCGTTGCGATTAATGGCAAACGTCTCTCACCTGCCGCTGTCCTAACAGAATTAAACCGCTTAGGTGGCAAGCACGGCATAGGCCGTTTGGATTTAGTAGAAAACCGTTATGTGGGTATGAAATCACGTGGTTGTTATGAAACCCCAGGCGGCACCATTATGTTACGTGGTCATCGTGCAATTGAATCTATTACGCTTGATAGAGAAGTCGCACATTTAAAAGATGATTTAATGCCGCGCTATGCTTCATTAATTTATAACGGCTACTGGTGGTCACCTGAACGTGTAGCGATTCAAACTTTGATTGATCACACTCAGCATAACGTGAATGGTTGGGTACGTATTAAACTTTACAAAGGCAATGTGATTGTGGTGTCACGTGATTCAAAAACAGATTCTCTGTTTGACATGAACATCGCAACTTTTGATGAAGATGGCGGCGCTTACAATCAAGCGGATGCAGGCGGCTTTATTAAACTGAATGCTCTGCGTATGCGTATCGCAGCTAATGCGCGCATTAAACGCGGCAAATAATTTTTAGCTTAATTTTTTTATATTTCACTTATTTTTTTCTTTAAAACTATGACTACTCAAATCGATCACGTTTCCGTCGTTAAAAAATCCAATGTTTTTTTTGATGGAAAATGTATTTCTCACAATGTCATCCTCGCCGATGGCACAAAAAAATCAGTAGGTATTATTTTCCCTGCCACCTTAGTGTTTAATACTGGTGTGCCTGAAATTATGGAAATCACTGCAGGCAAATGCCGTGCACGTGTAAAGGGTGAAACGGAATGGAAGAATTATGAAGGCGGCCAAAGCTTTAGTGTGCCTGGCAATTCTAGTTTTGAAATCGAAGCTTTAGAGTTAGTCGACTATGTTTGCCACTTTGGCTAATATTTTTTTACAGTACTACTGGCTCACTCTCTAAGCTGACTCCGAATCGCAGAGCGACATCACTTCGTATGCGCTCTGCCAATGCTAGTATCTCGGCACCAGTCGCACCACCGCGATTAATTAATACCAAAGCTTGTTTGTCGTGCACTCCTGCTGCACCTAAGGCTTTACCCTTCCAACCACATTGATCAATTAACCAAGCCGCAGCAAGTTTATAACTGCCATCCGCTTGTATATAACTCACTAGTTCTGGATAACGCTGATGTAAATCTGCGTATACCGATGCAGTCACAACTGGATTTTTGAAAAAACTACCCGCATTTCCTATCACGGCAGGATCCGGTAGTTTGCGTGATCGTATCGCTACGACTGCAGCACTAATCTCACTAGCAGTGGGATGGGGAATGTCACTCAACTCTTTTGCTAATTCAGCATAGCCTAACTGAGGTTGCCATTTCATTGGCAAGGCGAAGGTCACATCTCGAATCACTGCACGTCCACGTAAGCGCTGTTTGAATACACTATCGCGATAACCAAATTCACATTCCTTACGTGAGAGGTCATGTATTTCGCCATCCTCAAAATCAAAATAATGTAGCGAATGAAAATGCTGCGATAACTCACTGCCATAAGCACCTATATTTTGTATCGGTGCAGCGCCTACTGTGCCAGGTATGAGCGATAAATTTTCTAATCCACCCCAACCTTGCTCTAATGTCCATTGCACAAAGCTATGCCAGTTCTCACCTGCCTGCGCTTGCACCAGTCTTATGCCATCTTCTTCACCCAACAGGCTGATGCCACGATTCATCATATGCAGCACCAACACATCTAGATCACGAGTCAGCAAGAGATTACTGCCACCGCCCAAAATCAAACGCGGTAGTGCTGCTAGAACGCTATCCTGCCGTATTGCTTTTAATTGGTCAGAGTGCTGAATTTGCAGATAGTTGGATGCAATCGCTTCCACACCAAAGGTCGTTAAAGCCTTGAGTGAAACATTGTGCTGCACAGACAATGCGGTTTTAGCGGGAAGGATCATAGCGCTGGAATTATACCCAGCCATCGGTCAGTTGCCTTTTTTCCGCTAGAATGCGGGCTTATGTTGCTTTGCAAGGAGTAAAACTATGCCATCATTTGATGTTGTATCCGAAGCCAATCAGGTCGAAATTAAAAACGCTGTCGATCAGGCGAATAAAGAAATTACGACGCGTTTTGACTTTAAAGGTAGTGATGCCCGCGTCGAGCAAAAAGAAAAAGAGCTCACCGCTTATGCTGATAGTGAATTTCAACTTGGACAAGTACGCG
This sequence comes from Oxalobacteraceae bacterium, assembly GCA_027486615.1. Lineage (GTDB taxonomy): Bacteria > Pseudomonadota > Gammaproteobacteria > Burkholderiales > Burkholderiaceae_D > Pernthalerella. Next base: position 16,940 of record JAIXOW010000431.1, read on the forward strand.
ATGTACTCACAACGAAAATGACTAAGCGCAATGTGGATGTGCGTTTTTTAGATATCGGCAAAGTTGAAAAAATGGGTGGTGACAAAGTTAAACAAGTCATTAAAATTAAAAACGGTATAGAAAGTGATGCAGCGAAAAAAATTCAGCGCATCATTAAAGACAGTAAGATTAAAGTACAAGCCAGCATACAAGGTGATGCATTACGTGTCACTGGCGCTAAACGTGATGACTTACAAGGCACCATCGCTTTACTCAAAAAAGAAGTGACTGACTTGCCCTTAGAGTTTAATAATTTTAGAGATTAATACTCTCTACAAATTTGATTCAAAAAAAATGGCCCCGATATTTTTACCTATCGGGGCCATTGCATATTCAACTACAGAATTTAACTGCAGAATTTAATTACTTTTCTTTGCACGTCGTGTTTTAACTGCTGCTGCTAGTCCTTCTAAGACTTGCAAACTACTATCCCAGTCTATGCAACCATCTGTAATGGACTGACCATAGGTCAGTGATTTGCCAGCAACCAGATCTTGACGACCTGCTACTAAATGTGATTCCACCATCACACCCACTATACGATCATCACCGGCTGCAATTTGTGTCGCAATGTCAGTACACACAGGTACTTGATTCTCAGGTTTTTTCGAGCTATTAGCATGCGATGCATCTATCATTAAACGCGCTGCTAAGCCTGATGCAGTCAGATCTTTAGATGCTGCATCTACGCTTGCTGCATCATAGTTAGGTGCTTTACCACCGCGCAGAATCACATGGCAATCTTCATTGCCATTGGTGGAAACAATAGCGGAATGGCCACCTTTAGTCACTGAAAGAAAGTGATGCGGCTGCGATGCTGCTTTGATAGCATCCACAGCAATTTTGATATTGCCATCGGTGCCATTTTTAAAGCCGACTGGACATGACAAACCTGAAGCTAATTCTCTATGTACTTGTGATTCTGTAGTACGTGCTCCGATAGCGCCCCAGCTGATCAGATCAGCAACATATTGCGGACTGATCACATCTAAAAACTCGGTACCTGCTGGTAAACCTAGTTCATTAATATTCATCAGCAGTTCACGTGCAATACGCAAACCATCATTGATACGAAAACTATTATCCAAATACGGATCGTTAATCAATCCTTTCCAGCCTACCGTAGTGCGCGGTTTTTCAAAATACACACGCATGATGATTTCTAACTCACCTTTGAATCGCACTCGCTCTTTTACTAATCGCTGTGCATATTCCATCGCTGCTTTAGTGTCATGGATAGAGCAAGGTCCTATGACCACCATCAACCTATCATCTTCACCATGCAAAATATTATGCAAAGCATTACGTGCATCAGCAGTGACGCTAGCGATGTGCTCGGAACAGGGATACTCACGTATGAAATGTGAGGGTGGAGTTAACTCTTTCAATTCACGTATCCTCAGATCATCGGTGCGGGGCATGGCTTCTCCAAATACAGTTATCTCAAAAAGCAAAAACCGCCAGTTGGCGGTTTTAAGGAATGTCGGTTTGTTTGTAAATTTATGTTTACGTGAACTTACCGCTGCTCCACCGCCGGTTGGCTGGAATAGCTAAAGTGCAGATAAAAATAAAAGTCCAAACGCGACATAGGTTTTACTCAACAGCGAAATTTTTTACAGGGTGTGATAGTGCTACAAATCAGGCAATTTGGCAAGCCAAGTTAGTAAATTGCTAAGCAAAAGAGTAAGGCATTAAAAAGTTAATGACTTACTCGCTCTCAGCGCTTAAGCAGTGCCACCTACTGTCATGCCTTCTATCTTCAAAGTCGGCTGACCAACTCCCACAGGCACGCTTTGACCTTCTTTACCGCATACGCCCACGCCTGAATCAAGCTTCATGTCATGACCAATCATAGTCACTCGATTTAATACCTCAGGACCATTACCAATTAAGGTTGCGCCCTTCACCGGATAAGACAATTTGCCATCTTCAATCATCCACGCTTCACTGGCTGAAAAAACAAATTTTCCATTCGTGATGTCTACCTGACCGCCACCAAAATTGCTGGCATACAGTCCATTTTTAACTGAAGCGAGTATCTCAGCCGGATCACGATCGCCTGCCAACATATAAGTATTAGTCATACGTGGCATAGGCAGATGCGCAAAGGATTCACGACGCGCATTGCCAGTAACAGGCATATTCATTAAGCGCGCATTCATGGTGTCTTGAATATAACCTTTGAGTATGCCGTCTTCAATCAAGGTTGTGCATTGAGTAGGATTGCCTTCATCATCGATGTTCAAGGAACCACGACGGTCTGCTATGGTGCCATCATCCACCACTGTTACACCTTTGGCTGCAACACGTTCACCAATGCGCCCTGAGAATGCACTCGAGCCTTTACGATTAAAGTCACCCTCTAAACCATGACCGATTGCTTCATGCAGCAACACGCCTGGCCAACCTGGTCCTAACACGACGGTCATAGGGCCAGCAGGTGCGGGACGTGCTTCTAAATTCACTAAGGCAGAAGCGACTGCTTCACTGGCATATTTCTCTAACAGTTCATCCGTGAAATAGCTGTAGTCATAGCGACCACCACCACCTGCACTGCCGACTTCACGACGTCCATTTTGTTCAGCAATCACTGTCAGTGACAGCCTGACTAAAGGTCGGATATCTGCAGCAATCACACCATCACTACGCACGACTAACACCACATCATATTCACCTGACAAACCTGCCATTACTTGCGATACACGTGGATCTTTAGCACGTGCAATGCGTTCTATTTTTTCAACCAACTTTACTTTTGCAGTGGCATCCAGAGAAGCTAAAGGATCATGCTCGCCATACAATGCACGCGCTGAACCTGGTTGTATGGTGGAAGCGACTTTGATACGGCCTGCACCTTGACGTGCGATGGTGCGTGTCGCTGCAGCTGCTTGTAGCAATGCATGCTCAGAAATTTCATCAGAATAGGAGAATGCAGTTTTATCACCTGAGACTGCACGCACACCTACACCTTGATCAATCGAGAAGCTACCTGTCTTGACTATGCCTTCTTCTAAACTCCAACTTTCACTGCGCGTAAATTGAAAATATAAATCTGCATAATCCACACGATGGGTAAAGATGGCACCCAAACTCTTGACTAAATGTCCCTCATCTAAGCCATAAGGTGTGAGCAAAATATCGCGTGCAATGCGTTGCGTATGTAAATTAGGTTCAGTGAGCTTCATGGGATCTATCGTAGTCAACAGGGATTCAAAAAACGGGTGGCATGCAAGATGATGCTTAAAAAATAATCTAAAACACAGAAATCATACTGGATTGCAGCGTCTCGCGCTGAAGCACGGACTCACACAGAAAATAGGGACTTTCTATGCTCCAAGGCGGGCAAGCTAGTGCGCACTTCCTTGAGCTTAGTCGGATCAAGATCGCCGATAACGTAACCTTCGCCTTCAGCTAGCTCAATTTGCACCTCGCCCCACGGATCGACCAACATACTATGCCCCCAGGTACGACGACCATTTTCATGTTCACCACCCTGCGCTGCTGCTAATACATAACATTGATTCTCTATGGCGCGAGCGCGTAATAAAATTTCCCAATGTGCGCGACCCGTGGTGTAAGTAAATGCAGCAGGCATGACGATCAGATCACACACTTGCATAGCGCGGAATAATTCAGGAAAACGTAGATCGTAACAAATCGCTAAACCTATGCGTGCATGCGGTGTTTCTAATACCACTACATCTTCACCAGCTGTGATGGTGCGTGATTCATCATACGATTCATCACCACGCGTAAAACCAAACAAGTGCATTTTGTCGTAACGTGCTACTTGATGACCTTTGGTATCGTAAGCTAATAAGGTATTAAGTACTTTATTTGGTTCTGGCGACTTTAGTGGGATAGTCCCGCCTATCAACCACACGCCATATTGACGTGCAAGATTGGACATGAAATCTTGTAAAGGTCCAATACCTGCTTCTTCTGCATACGCTAATTTATCCGTATCGTGTCGCCCTAAAATCGACCAATACTCAGGTAATAAAATTATTTTTGCGCCTTCTTCAGCCGCTGCGCTAACCCACTTGCGAGCATGTTGCATATTAATCTCTGGTGAAATAGAAGAGATCATTTGTATCGCTGCGATTTTTATAGACGTATGCATAAAAGAAGGAACACCGTTAATTCAAAAAAAATTCTACAAAATGCTATCGTCATCAACTAAGTAAAACTACTTGATGCGTTTTAACGAACCGCATCAGTTGGATCATTCGTAGTTTTACGTTTAGCCGCTATTTTTTTAATGGCAGGATCTTTCCATGGACCGGTAATTTGATATTCCTGCGTAAAGGCTTGTGAGAGAGGATTTTTTAATAAAAACTGCGCTAAAAAGCTACCCAGACCAATGATGGGATTAACAGCGAGACCATATGCCACCGATGCTGCTCCTGCATTCATTTCAGGTATCACCACTACATTCAGGTTCTGTGTTTCGTCTTTTAAATCTACCGTTCCATCCATCAAAATCACACTACTCGTTCCACGCATTTTAAAGGTATCAGTTTTAATCACACCGCGCGAAATATTCGCAGTTGAAGCAATTCCATCAAATGCAAATCCTTCAGAAAAGACGTCACGAAAATCTAAAGTCAATCTTCTAGGTAAAGCCTGCAAACTCATCACACCTAATAATTTAGAAACGCCAGGCTCAACTTTCAAAAACTGACCATTCGCTAATTTCAAACTTAGATTACCTGACAGGGAAGGCAGATCAAAAGAATAAGGTGCACCTTTCCAAAAAAGTTCACCATCTATGTTTCCTTTACCTGCTTTGAGCATTTTTTCAAAACCAAATCTATCAAGTAAACGACCAGCATCAATAATATCTAAATCTACTGTCATTGCTGATTGACTATCTACTGTAGCGCTAGTCCATTTACCACTTGCTCTTAAGATCGCATCTGGGTTTGTCACGATCAATTTATTTATTCGCCATTCTCTTGCCATGATAGGGCCTGAGTTAGTAGCAGATAGTTCAAGTCGACCAAGTTTAATACCCATGAGTTCTAGGTTATCGGCTACCAAATCTATGCCTGGTAATTGCATACCAGATGCTTTACCACTTAAAATTTCCGTCACTTCTGTTGTGTTTGATTTTGGAATAACAAGAGCAACTAAACGTGCGGTAATTTTTCCTGCGCCACGTTCAGAACTAGGATCAGTCCATAACAACTGACCGACAGCTTGATCTGAGCGTAAATTTATATTCCATCCATCGCGTGCGTGAGATGCAGACAAAGCAACGCTAGTCAATGGCTTACCTGAAACAATCAACTCAGATGTTTGTAAACTAACTGAGTCTGGCGTGACATAAGGAGAAAAGTCTAAGCCTGCATCGGTCGTAATACGCGCGATGGCAGGATCAGGCGCTATCGCAGAGATGACCTTATTCCAACTATCCGTATTCACACTGGGTAAGCTCACATTCAATGCTAAGCCTTGTTCAGATTGCGGAATCGTAGAGTTAACTCCTATACCGCCTCGCACCATTTTCCAAGTTGCTGTTTTAGTATTCGGTTTTTGTAAAACATAGCGTGCTGATAATGCGCGGCCTAAATTTAACCGCGCTTCTTGAGTCTGGTTCAAATTATCAGATGATGTGGGTATTAAAGAAAATTTTAATGGCAGTGCATCTGGCGCTGATTTACCCAATGGCGCTGGTAAATCGATACTCAATCCAATCAAATTTGAATCAAGGCTAAATTCAGGATGTTGATTTTTTAACCGTAAAGTAGCGTTATAACGTGTGCTGCCTGTAAATCTTTTACTCAGCTTACGCATCGATGTGCTTGGAGAGGCTTTACTCAATCCTTCTGCCGTTATTGCGCCATCTATATTGACTTGCGAACTACCATCGCGCTGTATACCGCCATTAAAATTGATTTGTCCGCCTAAATAACTACCTTGTACTCCAGCCAGGAAAAATCCTTTTTCAGTAAAACCTATCTCTCCACGCATCTGCTGCAATGAAGGCGTACCCCGAAACAGCTGTACATCATTACCTGATAACAGTAATTTGCCTTGTATAGTCTCCGTACCAACCAAGCCTAAAGGAAGACTCATACGCAGATTAACTTTAGCATTGCCTGTACCGCGCATCTCATCCGTAATCTGATAGATAAAATCTAATACGGGTGAAGCGTTTGCATAATTCACCATCGATTGTAGTGAGCCCGTTACAAGTCCATTCACTTCTAACATACTGTTAATGACCCAGTAGTTAGGCACTTCCACATTTACATCAGATAAATTAAGCTCTGCTGTGCGTGCTGTATCGGCGTGTATTTTTAAATTTGTTTTATCTAATACAATTTGTCCACGTATCTCTTCTAATTTAGGCCATGCAACTGATTGTCCTACTCGCTGTAATCCGAAACCAGGATCTAGTTTCCCACCTGTGATATTGCCTGTGATTTTGAATATACCTGAGGGCTTACTATCTGATTGTTTTATCTCGAAGGGAAACTGATCAAGATCACCTTGCACAATAAAATCAATATTTTCTGCATTACCATCTAGCAGTGCACCTGCCATCCAGTCACGTGTGTCACGCGGGATAGTTAGTGGTAAATATCGATAGATCTTTTTTAGTGCAATTTCAGGTATGTGTACTTTTATATCCAAAGTCCCTGCTGATGCATCATCTGCCTTAAGCGGCAAACTATATTGCCCAGAGGCGGTAGCTTGTGTACCGTCCTGCGAGAATTGTAAGCTACCAATATTAATGCTGACATGATCACGTTTTTTGAAAGACCAGCCAGATCGCAAATCGAGTTTTTCAAAATTAAAATCAGGCTGCGCAAATAAACCCTGTAAGCTTATTTTTGCATGATCTCCTTGTAGATTCAGCGTGCCACCAGATTGATCTGCGATCACTTCGCCTGACAAGCCTTCAAACTCAGGAATAAAAGCAATCTCATCCTTTAATCTACTCTTTACAGATTTTTTTTGTCCTTTAAGTGCAAGTCCAGAAAATTTTCCTTTGATTTCGTAATTCGATACGCCTAATTGCTCACCTTCCCATCGAATCAAAAAATCTTTTAAATTGCCATGTGGCCTGAATTCTTCCAGTAATTTTTTTTCTGTTTCACCCAAAGGTAAATGTCTTGCTAACTGCGCTAGAGTATCAAGATCTAAAGCCACCACACTAAATTCATGTTTTTCTAATTTAGATGCACTACCTGCTATGAAAACACTATTGACTGTAGTGGTGGGTAAGACAGTACCTTGATCTGTTTTTAATGAAAAATTAGTTAATTTCACTGCGTGACCATGCTGGCCAAAAGAAAAAATCCTCTCTTTTAATCCCACTGCCACTTCACCTGCAAAAATTTGTCCACTTACTTCAACTAACTTTAGTGGTGTTAAATTTTTATCTAGCTGTAGTGTCAAATCTTTAAGCGCTACATCAGCAGTGAAATTTGAAACCACTGCATGATCAAAATTTAACCATGCTCTGACTGAGCCCTGACCGCCTTCGACTTGAAAGGGATAATCTACATACTTTTTCCAATCGTCTAAGCGTGTATTACGCCAATCCAGATAAATTTCACCTTTCCATTTTTGATAATCTGAGATTGATGTACTAAAAGGCGGATGCGTGAAATGCGCTCTTACATCGATGGGAGCAGCTAATTCAGCTGGTGGAGTTGCTTTGATAGAAAAATGATGGCCAAACCACTGATTACGTAAAATAAAAGATAAATCTTTTAATTCTAGCTCTGGTGCTCCACGCAATTTATCTTGCCAAAGAAGTGATCCATTGATAATAGAAATCTGTTTTTGTGACAGCAACCAATCTAAACCTTTTGTGTCTTCAGATTTATCCATATTCAAGGCTATGCCAGCAATGAAAATTTTTCCTGTTTCATCGCGCATAATTTCTAAATTTGGTTGCAAAATTTCTAGTGCATCTAAACGCAATTGCCCTGTAACCAATGTCATCCAAGATAGTGTGGCATCTACTTCTGGCAAAGTAAGCACTGCTTGTTTACCATCGCCATAAATCATCACACCTTTTAATTGCAATCGTGGATGTAATCCACTCCAGCTCGCATTAATTTCATCAACACCTATTTGCTTACCAACAAATTGGCTCGCAACGTGCTCAATATCTGATTTATATAAACCTACATTCGGCAAAACTAGATAACGCAGGGTTAAAAAAACACCGCAAAATAGAAAATAAGCGATCAATATTGCAGCTACGCCCCAGCGTAATACGCGATGTGATCTGTAATTAAACGCTTGATATGCCGTAAAAAAGCTAGTCCAGCCTAAGAACAAGGACTCTTTGATACGATTAAGTAGGATTAAAAAACGAGGCATCAAAATAGAAATTTATTGTGCAAATCCGGCGGCCATTCAGTATCTGCCACCCTGAATCTACAAATACAGTAGTCTTTAGAGAATTGAATGTCAGAGAGAATATGCATTGTGCCAAATCTTAGGTACACACGCTGCAAGACTCATAAAGCCTTACGTTATCATATTTATATTACAGTATTATAAATCCTAGCTTTAGCAGACCTATCAACTCATTTCAGCCCAGTATTCAACTCTATGAAGCCTCATCTCAGCATTCCTGATCGTGGATCGCGATTTGTTCAACGCTGGTTAGCTGCAAAGCCAGAGCATGCGCAAGAACTAGAAAGGCTGTGGGCAGTTCCCTTAGCTGAAGTGTCATTTGAGTCCCTGCTTCAAGCACAACTGGATTTAGGAATCACGCTACCTGCTGCCATGCGACGCTGTCGCAATTTACTTTTTTCTACTTTAGCAGTTCGAGATTTATCAGGCACTACTGACCTCAATCAAGTGTTATACAGCATATCCGCCTTTGCAGACTTTGCCGTACAAACCCATCTCGCTGCCAGACATGCTGAGTTAGTAGCACAACATGGCCAACCTATAGGAAGCGAATCAGGTCATCCGCAACAAATGCTCGTCTTAGGTATGGGTAAATTAGGTGGTAGAGAATTGAATGTCTCATCCGATATTGATTTGATTTTTATCTATCCCGAAGAAGGTGAAACGCGCGCCTTGTCAGCGGAACAAAGATCATTATCGAATCATGAATTTTTTATCAAACTAGGTAAAAAACTTATCGGAGATATCGCAGAAATTACTAGCGATGGTTATACCTTTAGAGTTGATATGGCGTTGCGACCAAATGGTAATTCAGGTCCCTTAGCGGCAAGTTTTTCTATGTTAGAGACCTACCTCATGCTTCAAGGTAGAGAATGGGAACGTTATGCATGGGTTAAAGCACGTGCATTAACAGGACTAACTGAAGATATTCAAACCTTAGAAGCGATGGTGCAGCCCTTTGTGTATAGACGCTATTTAGATTTTGGCGCTATTGATGCGCTAAGAAATATGCATGCACAAATACGCGCCGAAGTCATACGACAAGAAACACGTCACCCAGAACGCCATATTAATATCAAGCTTGGTCGTGGCGGTATACGCGAGATTGAATTTCTTACCCAAGTCTTTCAACTAATACGAGGAGGGCGTGAGCCTGAATTAAGAGATCGCTCCACAAGAACTACGCTACAAGTTTTAGCTCAACGTAATCTACTATCAACTGAAGTCGTTGAAAAACTACTTGATGCTTACACTTTTCTTCGTAATTTAGAACATAGACTGCAATATCTGGATGATGCACAAACTCATGTTCTACCCAATTCAGAGCAAGATCAATTATTGATTGCACAGATGATGGGATTTCAGGACACAACCAGCTTACATACTGAATTATCAGGAATTCGCGATTGGGTAGCAAAGCAATTTGATGCTATTTTTATTGATAAAAATACGAGTACTAAAAATTCTAGTGGCAGTCTGATTAATATTTTTAATGCGCCAAATATAAATGAAGAAAGCTTGAATGAATATTTGACCTCGATTCATTTTCAAGATGCCTCCTCTGCCACCGAGCGTCTGATCGCACTTTGGCATTCGCCTAAATGTCAATCACTGTCAGATCAAACGAAAAATCAATTGCAAATTCTATTGCAAGCAGCACTACCGTTGGTAGCAGAAATAAGTGGCGATTCTTCTTTGCTGACTTTAAATAGATTATTAGATTTTTTTGAAGCCATTATGAGGCGCTCAGTCTATTTATCACTCTTAACTGAATATCCTCATACCTTAGCACGTGTTATTCGTATGATGGCAGCTAGTGAATGGGCAGCGCAGTATTTGATGCGTCATCCTGTTTTGTTGGATGAATTATTGGATGACCAAACTTTATATACAACACCTGACTGGACTCAATTCGCGAATGAGTGTCAACGTCAGCTAAACGCCTTTACAGATGACACAGAAAGACAAATGGATGTACTGCGTGACTTACATCATGCGCAGTTATTTCGTTTACTCGCACAAGACTTGGATGGCATCTTAAGTGTTGAACATTTAGCAGATCATCTCTCTGCATTAGCTGATACATTAATCGAGGTCACGATCTCTGCAGTTTGGAAAACGATTACAACACGCCACAGAGATATCCCAAAATTTGCTGTTATCGCCTATGGAAAATTAGGCGGCAAAGAATTGGGCTATGCCTCAGATCTCGATATTATTTTTTTATATGATGATGATGATCCTGACG
>JAIXOW010000322.1 GCA_027486615.1 Oxalobacteraceae bacterium
ACAACATGTGTTAACTCTAGCTTTAGAGATGTTGTAAAGTATCGCGTTCTAAGACCTTATTTAATTGCCTCAATTCTCACGAATTCGAGGCATTTTTTTTGCAAACTTAAATATCACTTCGCTTGTAATGCAAAACTGTAATCGAGTGTCCAATACTGTTTTTGCATAGCACGACCATCTGCTGCTGTACCTGCTGCATGCGATTGAAATTTTCCAACTAATGATGGTCGCACACCGAACACGACATCAGAATCTAAATACTTATCACCTTCACGGAAGATATGAGTGATGAGTGTTTGATAACCTTCCGCTTTCACCATGAAATGAATATGTGCTGGTCTCCAAGCATGACGACCTGTGTTCATTAACATCTGTCCCACTGGCCCATCCGTTGGCACAGGATAAGCTTCAGGCAAGACAGTCCAAAACGAAAACTGTCCATCTTTATCTGCTTCAATTAATCCACGTGCACGACGCGCACTGTGTAATTCAGCACGTTGTACATCATAAAGACCTTCAGCATCTGCTTGCCACACATCGATCATTGCATGCGCTACAGGTTTGCCATCTGCTGACACTACACGTCCTGTGACATACAAAGGCTCACCAGGCGCACCATTCGTCATGTCAGCACCACTTTTCATGGCTGGTGCATCAGGAGTATGAAATGGTCCCAACACAGTTGCTTCTGTTGCTCCTTGCTGAGCACCATCATGCATAGCGACTAACAACATCGATAAACCCAAGGTATCAGAGAGCAAAATAAATTCTTGTCTTACCTCATCACACTTATGACCTGTTGCAGTTAAAAACTGTATACCTGCCATCCACTCTGCTTCAGTCAAATTGGTTTCTTGCGCAAAGGCATGCAAATGCTTAACTAAAGACTGCATGATGACTTTAAGACGTGGATTGTCTGCACCTGCAAAACTTTGGAGTGCTGCTTGGGTAATAGCTTCAGGAGAGAATGTCATTTAATTCCTTTGTTTTAAAGAGCGATGAGTAGGAAACAGAGATAGTCCATAACGACGATGTAATGCTCCCCACAAGCCATCACGGAAAAATAAAGTAACGACGATAGCGAGTAAACCTAGTCCTATCAGATACCACGACCCGTAATCACTAAAAAATTTATTCAAAAACCAAAACAACAAAGCGCCTACGATAGGACCTTCAATCCGACCTAAGCCACCGATCACCACCATAAAAATAGCAAAGGCAGTCCAGTTCACTGAAAAAGCAGCATCAGGTGAGATACGCAGATTACTCACGAAATATAAAGCACCTGCTAAACCAGCACCACCTGCCGCGATTAAGTACACCGCTAATTTCATACGCTGCACATCGATGCCTTGCGAAGCAGCTGCAATTTCATTATCGCGAATTGCAAGTAACGCTAATCCACGTTTAGAGCGTAAAAATAAATAAATACCTGCAATCGCAATCACTACACAGGCTAAGGCTATCCAATACGTTGTGCTTTCACGCGTTGCTTTATCAATGTCACGCAAAGCAGTAAGTGAGGTACCTGAACCACCACCTACCCAATGTAAGTTCGCAAACGACAATCTAAACACTTCAGCAATCACCCAAGAACCTATCGCGAAATAACCACCTTGCAGGCGAAATGCAAGCATAGAGACTGGCCATGCTATCAATGTCGTCATGACTGCGGCAATCGGTATCGCAACGAAGGGATTCACACCCGCTTCATTGCCTAATATGAGCATCACATAACCACCAAAACCAAAAAACGCTTGTTGACCTATGCTCACCATTCCGCCATAGCCTGCCAATAAATTCCACATCATGGCAAATAAAAAATAGCAGGCAATTTCCACTACTTCACGCATCCAACTTGATTCACCCCACACAGGTAATGAAATCGCTGGTATGAGTATGAGCAGCGATAACCAAGGCAAGGCCTTAGAAAAACGATTGCTGCGTATGACTTCATAAGCTTGCATAATTTATTTTATGAATGAGAGAAGACTAGCCTCTGGTCTTAGGAAATAGTCCTTGTGGACGTACCACTAACACGACTAAAAACATTAAGTGACCAAACCAAATACCCCAACCCGGATCGAGTCGAAAACCGATTTGCTGCGTTAAGCCTAATAATAAAGCACCAACCAACGTTCCCCAGAATGATCCCATGCCACCGATGATCACAGCTTCAAATGCAAACAAGAGCAGCATTGGCCCATCAGAAGGTGCAATGGTTGTGCGCATCGCTTGTAAGCCACCCGCTAAAGCAATCAACATGAAAGCAATACCCGTTGCTTGCGCATACACAATCGCAGGTTTTAAACCCATGAGTTGTGCAGCTTCTCTGTCATCCGATACAGCGCGAAATGATCTGCCTAAGGAGGTGTAGCTAAATAAAGTCTGCAAACATATTGTCGCAAACACGGCAATGCCAAAAGTGAGCAAAGGTAAAACACCGATTGTTACCTCACTCAATGAAAAACTCGCTAAGGCAATACTGCCTACCTCTAATGAACGTGGATCAGCAGAGTAAATCTCTAATAATAAATTTTGAATAATGATAGATAAACCAAAGGTCACTACCAGTGATGGCAAAGGATCACGACCTAGCGTGCCATTTAATACAAACCGTTGTAAAGCGTAACCCGCTGAAAATGCAATAGGAATAATAACTAACAAACCCCATCCGGCAGACAAACCTGTGGCCGCCACTAAACTAATCGTAAAAAATCCACCTAGAATAATGAAATCACCTTGCGCAGTATTTGTCAGTCGCATCACACCAAACATCAGTGATTGACCTAATGCGAATAAAGCATACAGACCACCAAGTAACAAGCCTTGTAAAATAATTTCTGTCATGGTCTAGATACCAAAATAGGCTTTACTAATTTGATCGCGGGTTAACTCTCCCGACTTACCTTCTAAGGACACTAAGCCTTCTTGTAAACACACCACACGCGAAGAAACCTGCATCGCCAACTGCACATCTTGCTCTACGATGAGCAGTGACATACCCTCTTCCATAATGGATGGAAGTGCTGCATAAATTTCACGAATCACAACAGGCGCTAAGCCTAAAGAAATTTCATCACATAACAGCAAACGTGGATTACTCATTAAGGCGCGACCAATCGCAACCATTTGCTGCTGACCACCAGACAAAGAGGTAGAAGGCATATGTCGTTTTTCTTGCAGTATGGGGAAAAGCTTAAACACACGAGCTAAATTCCATGCACCTTGTCGACCTGACAAAGTGCCCATTAATAGATTTTCTTCTACCGTCAAACTAGGAAATAAACGTCTGCCTTCAGGCACCATCGCTAAACCTAATTTAACAATATCACCTGCATCGATTTTATTTAGTGAGTGCCCATCAAATGTTAATGAACCACTCTTCACAGGCAATAAACCTGTGAGTGTTTTTAAAAAAGTTGATTTTCCTGCACCATTGGCACCAATCAAAGCGACGATCTCACCGGCTTGCATAGAAAAATCGATGCCAAACAAAGCTTGTGCATCGCCATACGCTGCGGTTATGCCTTGTACTTGTAACATCGTAGACGACATATTAGACCTCGAGTCCCATATACACACGTCTGACTTCAGGGTCTTGCATCACTACTTCAGGCACACCTTCACACAAGGTTTTGCCAAAATTAATCACTAATAAACGATCAGCTATGGAGAGCAATGCATGCACCACATGCTCAATCCAAATCATGGTCATACCACTTTGTTTAATGCGCTTGAGTTCTTCCACTAACTCATGCGCCTCGTGTTCGGTTAAACCGCCTGCAATTTCATCTAACAACAATAAACGTGGCCGCGTAGCTAAAGCTCGTGCTAGTTCTAGTCGTTTACGATTTAATAAAGTAAGCCCACCTGCAGCATGATTTGCAAAGCGTTGTAAACCTGTTTGCTCTAATACTTCACTCGCAATTTGCCAAGCAGCTTTCTCCGAGACTTGCGCACCAAAGCAGGCAGCTGTCACTAGATTTTCAAACACACTCATAGCACCAAAGGGCTGAGGAACTTGATAAGAGCGACCTATACCATCTCTACAGCGTTGAAATGGTGGCGCATCATGAATCGGCAATCCATCGAATAGAACTTCACCACTGTCGATTTTCAGATCACCAGAAATTAAATTGAATAAGGTAGTTTTCCCGGCCCCGTTGGGGCCGAGAATACCGAGCACCTCACCCTCAGTCACAGATAGCGTAACGCCATCAGTAACTTTTAAAGCGCCAAAAGATTTACTGACGTTATTGAGGGTAAGAATACTCATCGCTTAAGAATGAATTAATTCATTAAGCGTAATGTGCCGCCTGCAGGAATCGCAGGTGCTGCTTTGTTGTTGACGATGGTAAGTTCATATTTATGAGTCTTACCTTTATTCCATTGACCGAGTACCAGCGGTGTTTTGCTAACATTCTTGAATGGACCTTCGCCACCCCACTTCACATCACCGACAACAGTCTTCAACTTAGTCGCTGCAACTGCATCACGAATATCTGCAGGATTAGCTGACTTTGAACGCTTCAATGCATCAACCGCTACTTCAAACAAACCATGTGCAAAGCCGATAGGCTGTGTCCATTGTTTACCAGTTGATTTTTCATAAGCACCGGCTAAGTCTTTTGCAGACTGTTTGGTTAAGCTAGAAGCAAATGGATGCGATGGGCTCCACCATACTTCAGTAGTTAAACCATCACCGAGTTCACCTAAAGCTTCAATCGCGCCAGGGAACAACAGAGCTTTACCTAAAGTGATGACTTTCGGTTTAAAGCCTTGTTGACGAGCTTGTGTGAGGAAGGTTTTTGCATCAGGTGGAATCACAACGCCAGTCACAATTTCCACGCCATCTTTTTTGAATGCTGCGATTTGTGCAGAAAAATCTTGCGAACCATTTTGGAAGCGACCCGGATCGGTTAAGGTGTAACCCATAGCAGTTAATGGCTTAGGAAACCCACGCTCTTTATCACCCCATGCATTGCCATCACCATCATTCGGAAATAAGCCACCAACTTTTTTGTTGGTCTTAACGCTATTCCAACCATTGGTGAAGTTCTCAATCACATCTTCTAAACCCCAGAAAATATGGTGTGTCCATTTAAAGCCTTTTGCAGGATCACCCTTACGACCAAAGAACCAAGGCTGCCAAGGTACAACGCTAGAAATACATGGCAGTTCATTTAATTCACATACATCACTCACAGGGTTCGCTGTTTCAGGTGTACCTGCTGTCAGAATCAAAGCAACCTTATCTTTCAAAATCAAATCATTGGCAACTTCACCAGCACGATTTGGATTGGATTGACTGTCTTTGAGTAAAATTTCAACTGCATATTTTTTACCACCAATGCTTACACCATCTTTAAATGATGCACGCATCTGCTCAATCACCCATTTATCTGCTTCACCAAATGGTGCTAATGGACCAGTTTGTGGTGACACATAACCGATCTTGATCGAGTCAGCAGCTAAAGCCAACCCAGTGGTGGACAATAACGCCGCTGCTGCAGCGCCTTGAATAAAATTTCTTCTTGTAATTGCCATTGTTTCGTCTCCTTCTGTTAATGCTGCGGTTTTTACTACATTCTTAACATCGTTATTTACTGCAGTTTCAAAACAACCCCACTCACTCATACACTTACTTACTAACCAACTCATTACTCAACCAACTACTTCAATTTAAACTAAAACTGGCGCACACCCTTCCCATGCATGTTGCAATAATTGTTTAATCGCATGAGCGTTTTCTGCTGCAATCGGTCTAGGATTCCAATACGGATTTTGCATTGCGATGTCGGCTGCTTTATCTACATCTTGCAAAGTCATGCCTAATTCTTTTAATGAAGTTGGTGCACCGTTGTTCTTGGCTAAATCATATAAACCTTGTGCAGCTGGCAAGCCACCTAAAGCACGACTAATTTTTTTCATCGCATCTGTTGCAGCTTGTGAATTAAACGCCATCGCATGCGGCAAAATCACTGTATGCACTTCCGCATGCGGTAAATTAAATGAACCACCCAAGGTATGACACAACTTATGATGTAAAGCCATACCTACGTTACCTAACACTGTTCCACATAACCATGCACCGTAAAGTGCATCACTGCGTGCAGTCAAATCATGGGGATTGGCTTTAATCAGAGGAATGGCTGATGCTAATGCACGTATCCCTTCTTCTGCCATTAAGTCCATCACAGGATTACTATCTTGTGCATATAAACCTTCCGCTGCATGTGCAATCGCATTCATTGCACTTGTGACGGATAATCCAACCGGAAGTGATAAAGATAAGTTTGCGTCATAAATCACCGTGCGCGGTAAGACACGTGGATCACGTCCTGTTTTCTTTAAACCATTTTCAGTGATGCCATAAATCGGTGTCATCTCACTACCTGCATAGGTAGTCGGAATCGCGAGTATAGGCAGACCCGATTGCAATGCAATCGCCTTACCTAATCCTGTGGTTGATCCTCCACCCACTGCAATCGCACAATCTGCACCGACACGTTGTGCTTCACTGACTGCAGCTGCTGCGGTTTCAGCCGGCACATGCATGACTGCTTTGGGATACACACCTGCTGCACGTTTGCCTAGAATCTCAGCAATTTGCTCTGCAATGTTTTGTTGTTCTGGCGTGCATAACACTAAGGCACGTTCAGCACCTAAGTGTTGTATCTCACGTTCCAGATGCTGCAAACTACCCACACCAAAAATAACGCGGGCTGCCTGAGCTTGATAAACAAAATCATGCATAAGTTTTTTTGATAAATTTTATTTAGCAGGACGTGGATAGTGCGGTACGATTTGCGCATCAATATTCACCCATACACTTTTCGCTTGGGTGTATTCACGCATGACATCAAATCCCATTTCACGGCCATAACCAGATTGACCTACTCCACCAAATGGTGAGCCAGGATTGACACGCTTATAGCAATTAATCCACACCATGCCGCTCTTAATTTCACGCGCCATCAAATGTGCACGTTGTAAATTACGTGTCCATAGTCCTGCACCTAAACCATATTCCGTGCTATTAGCAATCGCTAATGCTTCTTCATCTGTTTTAAAGGTCAGCACAGTCACAAAGGGACCAAACACTTCTTCTTGCGCGATACGATCATGAGTGGACTTAGCACGCACTATCGTAGGCTCTACATAACAGCCTGCTGATAAATCACCACCTGGTGCTTTACCTCCTGAGAGTACCTCCCCACCTTCTTGACGTGCGATATCCACATACGACAACACACGATCACGATGCATTTGACTTGTGAGCGGACCCATCTCTGTATTGGGGTCAAGTGGATTACCTAAGCGTATGGATTTTGCAAGTGCTGTAAATTTTTCTAAGAATTCTTCTGCAATCGATTCATGCAGCACTAAGCGCGCACCTGCAATACAAGCTTGTCCTTGATTATGGAAGATAGCCCAAGCAGCGCCATTGATAGCAGCTGGTAAGAAAGCATCTTCAAACACAATGTTGGCGCCTTTACCGCCTAACTCTAGTTGTACTTTTTTAAGATTGCCTGCTGAGGCTTGCACAATACGTCGGCCAGTCGCAGTCGATCCAGTGAACGCAATTTTTGCGATTTCAGGATGCTCAGCGATATATTGACCTGCGACTTGACCTAGCCCCGGCAAAATATTCACTACACCATCAGGCATACCTGCTTCTGCCATTAACTCTGCAATACGTAAACTTGATAACGGTGTGATTTCAGCTGGTTTGAGTACGACACAATTACCTGCTGCGAGTGCAGGTGCCATTTTCCAACTGGTGAACATCAAAGGGAAATTCCAAGGCACGACTTGACCGACCACACCTAATGGTTCACGACTGACGTAATTTAAAAAACCTGCTTCAACTGGTACGACATCACCTTGAAACTTATCTGCCATACCACCGAAGTAACGATACGTGACTGCGGTGCGTGGTACATCTAGTATGCGTGAATCACGAATTGGATGACCCGTATCTAGTGATTCCAACATGGCTAACTGCTCTGCATTCGCCTCGATTAAATCAGCGAGCTTTAACAATATACGACCTCTATCCATCGCTGACATACGTGACCATTTAGGATAAGCACGTTGTGCAGCATGAATTGCTTTATCAATATCAGCATGACCTGCCATAGCGATCTGTGCGATCTCACTATTGTCATGCGGATTAAGTGTCGCCATGGTTTCGCCAGACTCTGCGTTGACGAATTTTCCATCAATAAAAAGCTGAGTATGAATTGCGCCCTGCAAAGACGCAGGTATCTGCGACTTAGCGATAGTTTGAGTCATGCTGGTTCTCCGGAGCGAATGTTATTCGCTCCTATCTAGTTGAAATTAGCACTGCATCTTGAATGACATCTCACAACAAACAGAGATTGCAAATAATTTTGCAATCTCTGTTGCGAGGTCATTAGAACTGCACCGGTACTTCTGGTGATTCACCTTTTTGAATCTCATAGACGAGACTCGGTGAACCGTTTTCCCATACCAGTAGCATGGAGCGCTTAGGGCTGTAACCCTGATGACGACAGTAAGCTGGCATTGCAGCCATATCACCGGCTTTCATAATCACGCGTGCCAGTGGTCTGCCTGTGTTTTTATCTGCGCAGTCCCAGTGAATTTCATCACACATCTGGAAGAACCATTCGACTCTATCGTTAGCATGTAAGATAGGAAGAATATGTTCTTCTGTTGTAGGACACATATAGCTGTGTTTCACAACCGAAGTGAAGGATGGATTCCACGTGACTTGCGAGCGTGACAGGAAAGCAAATAAATTAAACGCATGCACTTCGTTTTCAAAACCTGGCTCAGGATGTAACTCTGGCTGATCTTGCGGCACATCGGCAAATGCGCGATTGATTGGCGCACCACGTTCATCTGTTCGTAAATTCAAATCGCCTTTTAAACCAACGCAACGTGTTGCAAGTTCACGAGCGCGAGTAATCGCAGGACGATTATCTCCATTCTTACGACCATATGGTGTGCCTGTCTCTTGCGGTGCAGAGAAAGGATCAAAACCTGCATTGGTCCAATCATCTAACATGGCTTCGAAAGTCGCTTTGATTTGCTCGGTAGGGAAATTTTCTAATAAATCCACACCAGCTGTTTTCATGGTGCCGTTAAATGCGCCTGCATACATATCTACAGATTTATAGTGATTCAGTGTGCCAAAGACAGCATCAAAATTCACACCACCATAAAAAAATCCCCAAGCACAATCACGCATTAAAGCGCGTAAGAAATTTCCGATATCCATAGTGTGTGACAGCGGACGGCCATCACGTGTGTGCCAACTTATGTGTGCAAAATATTCATCACGGCGAAAGGTGAATGAGCCTAGCGTAAACGCTTTATAGCCCATAGTTTTATCCGGTGCGGTGGCAATGACTTTTGCCAAATCTGCTGGTGCGTTCATGTAAGTCTCCAGTTGAATTTTTTTAAATTAAGCGGTTTGGCAAATATCAGCCCACTTCTCTACCGACAAATCACCTTTACAGGTTTGCATTACAAGAACGCCAGGATCTTTACTACGGAATTGATATGCTGTGTTCTTGGGTAGCATGCCTTGATGACCACGCTTTAATTTCATCCAACCCATCTTCTTACCTTGAGGCTCACCTGCTACCAATACTGCACCATCTTTTTCTTCATCTTTAATAATTTGTGCATCATCCAGTTTGATGAGATGCACTTCTACTTCGCCATCCATGACTAAAGCAAATTCATCATGGGCACAGGTATACCAAGGTGAAGCGCCTTCGGCACGTAAGGTCTCCAGTACATAGATTTGGTTTTGACCAAATACAACTTTTTCATACGGCTTGGAATTGTTTGCTATTTCAAAGCAATTTGAAAAAGCGTAATGGCGAACGTCATCATCAATCGCTTGCACACCACCTTTTTCATAGGATTTCAACGAACCGAATTTGGTTTCGTATTGGACTGTCATGCTTGTCTCCCATCGTTGTTATCGTTTTGATATGACTGTATTCAAGTACAGACTGTGATGGAGTGTAGGCATCAACTGAGATGTTGACTAGAAGGTAAACAACGATTTATCTGTTCGCGAACTACGAACAATGAAGATGCAATTTTATTAATAATATAAACTACAAACGTGCATCTCTGATGTATTACACCAATTGGGCAGGCTCTTGATTCAACCAACCCCGTTCAATTAAAACTTGATCCCAAGGTGGCGTGCCAGAAAATTTATTCATTAAATGATTAATGAATAGTTGCAGCTTTAAACCACCTCGTGATGTGTGTGGATAAATCGCTGACAACCAAAAAGAAGATAACTGCCAATCTGTTAACACCGGCACTAACTCACCCGACACTAAATAACGTGAAGCGACTAAGGTCGGCAAACAAACTAGGCCAGCACCTGCGCAACCGTATTCAGCAAGCAGATGCACACTATTCGTTAACAGCGGTGGTTTCAAATGTATGGAGATGACTTCCTGTTCGCGAAAAAAATCCCAACGATCGCGTGTGTGATAGCCAGAATAAAGACCTAAACGATGTTCACGTAAATCGCGGGGATTATTTAATTCAGCGTTCGCTGCAATATAAGATGGGGAAGCACAAAACACTCGACGCACTGGAAACATCTTTCTTGCAACCAGTTCTTCCGATGCCGGAGAAAAAATCTGCAAGGTGCAATCAAACCCTTCTTTGACGGGATCGATCACGGTGTCAGACACAAATAAATCTAAATTGATATCAGGATGCAGTTGCTGAAACTCTTGTAACTCGACTGCTAAATGACCCAACACAAAACCCGGCAATGCATGAATACGTAATTTCCCCTCGGGTGAGTTTTGTGTTTTGCGCATTTCATCCAACAAACCACTAGAGCGACTCAACAACTCAGCACAATCTTTTACATAAGCTTGTCCTAGTTCGGTGAGTTTTACTGAACGTGTAGTTCTATGTAAGAGCGGCGCACCAACATATTCTTCTAATTGCTGCACACGTGCAGTGACCACAGATTTCGCAACACGTAACTGCTGCGCTGCAGCTGCAAAACTACCTGCATCAGCAACAGCAACAAAAGCTTCTATGGTTTGTAAACGATCCATGAACAGTCTATTTTAATTTCATAAATATCTTTAGATTAGCCATCACTAAAATCTAATTGAGTGAATATCTTATCGATGGTTAACAATCATGCCATTTTTAACGAAAAATACTAGTTGAGTGTAATTCAGAACCCGATTGCGTAATAATTTTCACAACAATCTTCATTCATACACGATTCAACATTAAAATACGCTGACGGGAAGTTACTATTCTTACCACAAAAAATTTTCAAAGTAATAACGCCAAGGCACCCTCATGAACACTATATTAGCGATCATTTTTTGTGTTACCTATGCAGCAATTGCATTTGAGCATCCGATAAAAATCAATAAATCAGCAAGCGCCCTACTTGGTGCTGGATTATTGTGGACCGTGTTTGCTGTCATGAGTGGTCAAGGAAGTGTGACTAATGAACACTTGGCTGAGACATTAGTGGGCACTGCACAAATTGTCTTCTTTTTGATGGGAGCGATGACTATTGTAGAAGTCATCGATGCGCATGATGGTTTTCACGTAGTCACAAGCAGAATCAAAACACATAATCTTGCGACTTTGATGTGGTTAGTGTGCATTGTTACTTTTTTTCTCAGTGCAGTGCTTGATAATTTAACGACCGCCATTGTCATGGTTTCATTGGTCAAAAAATTAATCGACTCTCGTCAACAGCGCTTATTGTTTGCTGGAATGATAGTGATTGCAGCCAATGCTGGAGGCGCTTGGTCGCCTATCGGAGATGTCACCACTACCATGCTTTGGATAGGCGGACAAATTACAGCGAGTTCTATCATTTTTGCACTATTCATTCCGTCCGTAGTCAATCTGCTTGTACCACTCACCATCATTAGCGCATCACTGCAAGGACAACAAGTGGTTACACCAATAAATTTGCAGGATGAGGATCAAGTGCACAATACAAGTGATAGAGAAAGAAACATTATGTTTTTTCTCGGACTAGGCGTGTTAATCGCTGTTCCTGCTTTTAAAACTATTACACATCTTCCACCTTTCATGGGCGTTTTATTAGGACTAGGTTTGTTATGGTTAGTAGGAGATCTTTTGCATAAAGATAAAACGGATGAAGAAAAAGATCATCTCAATTTAACGAGTGCATTAAATCGCATTGACATGGCATCAATTGTATTTTTTATTGGCATTTTGCTTGCCGTGGCAACACTGGAACACTCACACATACTACCTTCGTTGGCAAATTGGTTAAACGAAACAATAGGAAGACAAGATTTAATCGTACTTTTAATCGGGATCATTAGTGCCATTGTGGATAATGTGCCATTGGTTGCTGCATCAATAGGTATGTACAGCCTTGAACAAAACTTACCGGATAGCTTTCTGTGGCATTTTTTAGCGTATTGCGCTGGTACAGGCGGCTCCATCTTAATCATAGGATCAGCTGCCGGTGTGGCAGCAATGGGCTTAGAACGTATTGATTTTGTTTGGTATCTCAAAAAAATAAGCTGGCTTGCATTTATTGGTTATCTAGCAGGCGCACTTACTTACATCGTACAAATTTCAATATTCTGATAACTTAAAATAAAAATTATGCTTGAACTTGTTGCAATCTGTTTGGTGCTAACAGCGCTATTAGCTTATATAAATTTCAGGTTCATTCATCTTCCCATCACGATAGGATTAATGGTTACATCATTAGGCCTTTCATTATTCGTGATTATTTTAGATTTTGCGGGGATTGATTTTGGTATGCATCTCAGCATGGAAAATATGTTGAGAAGCATTGATTTTTCTGCAGTACTCATGCAAGGAATGCTTTCGTTTTTATTGTTTGCAGGCGCTCTTCATATCGACCTCTCTGAGCTAAGATTCTATCGATGGCAAATACTGGTTTTAGCTTTCTTTTCCACACTTTTCTCAACTTTTATAATTGGCTTAAGTGCTTGGTTAGCCTTACCAATTATAGGTATACAACTACCTCTCATTTATTGCTTGCTATTCGGCGCACTCATTTCACCGACTGATCCTATTGCAGTAATGGGCATACTTAAAATAGAAGGAAAAAAAAAAAATCTAGAGTTAGTTATTTCTGGTGAATCATTATTTAACGATGGTGTTGGCGTTGTTATATTTTCGATTTTAATGGGCATACTCCTAATCGGGAAAATGCCTACACTACACGAAGGACTAGGACTACTAGCACATGAAGCAGGCGGTGGCTTACTGTACGGATTACTACTTGGCTATATTACTTTTGTTCTATTACGCAGCATTGATAACTACCAAGTTGAAGTGATGATCACGCTAGCTGCAGTTATGGGCGGATATATCCTAGCAAGCAAACTACACGTATCAGGACCATTAGCGATGGTTGTTGCAGGATTAATCGTTGGCAATCACGGCCGCGAATTTGCGATGTCGCAAACTACACGCTTGTATGTTGATATGTTTTGGGAAATGATAGACGACATACTTAACGCTGTTTTATTTGTGTTAATTGGAATGGAAGTACTGCTGATTGCGTTTTCATGGAACATAGCACTATCTGGTTTCATAATGATCATCATCACATTAATTGCACGTGCAATTACAGTTTGGCTACCAGTTCATTTTTTCACAAACTACTTCAATTTACCCAAGGGAGCCGGACTAGTTTTAACGTGGGGTGGACTGAGAGGTGGAATTTCTGTAGCGTTAGCTTTATCACTTCCTTTTGGAGAAGAACGTGACATCGTTTTATCTCTCACATATTGCATCGTAGTTGCTTCCATATTAATCCAAGGACTAACTATAGGGAAACTAGCTAAACGTATGACCAACCCAGCATAAAATTTGATTTTTTAATAACAATAAAAACTGATTAACGTAAATTACTTAAATTCCATCACCAAAGAAAAGACAAAGTTAGTAAGTGATTATGATTTTTTTATTACTGTTATTAATAGTGATAAATAAAATAATCAAGTTAGTTAAACTCTGCCTCAAACCTGTACCCTATTCCAGGCTCAGTAATCAATAATTTAGGCTGTGCGGGAACTTCCTCGAGTTTATTACGCAGCTGTGCCATATACAGCCTGAGATAATGCGTGTGCTCTACAAATTCTGCGCCCCAGATATCTGCAAGCAACTGCCTATGAGTTACTACCTGACCTGACTGCAACATTAATCGTTCAAGCAATTTGAATTCAGTCGGCGTCAAATGCACTCGCTCGCCATGCCGAATAACCTGATGGCGCTGCAAATCGATTTTAATTCCCGATGCTCGGTAAATTCTAGACGTAGGATTGTCATCTTGGTGTCGATGCCGCATCGCGACTCGTATCCTTGCCATCATTTCCGTGAAACTAAAGGGCTTAACCAAATAATCATCAGCACCAGCGTCTAGTAGATTCACTTTGCTGTTATCGTCGTAACGCGCCGAAATGATGATCAAGGTTACTGATGATTGTTCACGTACCCAACGAATTAGACTGCTACCGTCGCCATCTGGTAAACCAAGATCAACAATCATCAAATCTAACCGTTCAGTACCAGAACAATTGATCATTTCACTGAAGCGCAGCGTCCCCTCGGAAATAGATTCTGCTTGAACAACGCGATAGCCACCTAGCTCAAGGGCTTTAGTCAGCGTCTGCCTCAAAGTCTGATCATCCTCGACTAACAGTACTCTACCTGCCATTACGTTAACTCCTTGGAAGCGAAGATTGGTAATGCGGGTGGCGCGCCAACAGGCAATGCAATGTTCACTCGAGTGCCTCCTCCTGGATTATCTTCTATCCAGATTCGCCCCCCATGCACGCGCGCAATAGCGCGACATACTGCCAGCCCTATGCCGGCACCACGACGATGCTTTTCCCCGACTCGAGCATCAGATGGGAGATCCTCTCCATCCACTCGTTGGAATAATTCAAACACCTGCTCATGCCACTCTACAGGGATACCTTCTCCTCGGTCTGATACCCTTATCAATATTTCATCATCAGCTTTGATTGCATCGATAGAGATGACACAACTATTGCGACTATGTTTTAAGCTGTTCTGAAACAAGTTATCTAGCAATTGCATTAGCAATACAATATCAACATACAAGGGAGGTAAATCAGATGGAACATTTACATCAAATTGTAAATCAGAAGAGCTACGTTTTACACGAGCGATTACCGCTCCAATTATTTCCTCCAGTGTTTCCCAATTCTTATTGAGCTCTATACCGTCTGTATCCAATCGTGCCAACTGCAGAGTGTTATTTGTCATACGATGGAGCTGCTCTGTTTCTTCAACGATGGTACTTGCTAATCCGGCGAGCTCAGGAAGCGAAACATTGTTGGCTTGTTCGACTAGTACCGAAGCAGCCCCCATAATGGTTGATAATGGCGTATGGTAATCGTGCGAAATTGCTGTCAGAAGTGTATTGCGAATGGCTTGCGTACTTAATTTCTCTGTAGCTTTGCGCACCTGAGAAAGTACAACATAGCGCTCAAGTTCTATGCCCACCAGATTACAAAGATTGCGAAAGTGCACAGACCTCAGACGATACATTGAAGGCTCGAAGTCATCATGGAATACCACCATACCCCAAACTTTCTCTCGACCACAAATAGGAATCGCATACTCTGAATGATCCATTTTCGATAATGCAGATATATCGGCAGATAAAGATAACTGTTCCCATTTCATGATCAAGCGCTGCTTTTGAAAAGGAGTCGGCTCTCCGAAAAACTCAAGCTGAGCACTATCGCTACTAGTCAGATAGGTTCGAGTCAACACGATATAGGCTGGTACACCTGCATGTTTCGAAAGTAGTTTGCGAAGCACATCGACCTTCTCAGACCATTCCATCGACTCCCGTAACTGTTCACTAAACAAGCGTAATTGGTCGGCAAAAGAAGCTTGCAAAGCTTCATTATTCACCGCCCTACTTAATCGCACCGTCAAA
Source organism: Oxalobacteraceae bacterium (assembly GCA_027486615.1). Lineage (GTDB taxonomy): Bacteria > Pseudomonadota > Gammaproteobacteria > Burkholderiales > Burkholderiaceae_D > Pernthalerella. The sequence goes on from JAIXOW010000322.1 coordinate 16,004, forward strand.
TAGCTAATAACGGTGCTAACACCGTATAAAGATACCAATAACAACAGATCCTCGCGTAACGCGATCGTGAATGATAGACGAGGATTAACGAAAATAAAGCTGAAGAGAAGAATCGATAAGGTGTTGATGATTAAAGCTGTAAGCGGGCCAAGCCAAAGACCCGCTATCGCACTCGCAAGCACCAGTATCAAAGCTAAGTTTTCAAATACGAAATGCCCGTCCAACCACCACATCAAGACCCAGGCCAATATCCAGAAAAAAATACCGTACCAGTTGCGCTTACTAAAAGGAAGTGCTCGGGTTACTTGAATTGGCATAGCGTGTGATGAGTCTTAACCTAGACTAGCAATGCGAGTCAGGCCAAGATATTTGAAAAAATGGAGGAAATTTATAGAAGTTTAAACCGCAATGACGCGAAATTAAGCTCAGATTGATTTTATCAGCAATTTATTAGGTAGAGTGCCCGTGTGACCTGTTCAGCTTCATCATAAGGTTCCATACAAGCTGTCGCTCCGAATCCTTCAGTGACTGAAAGATACCTAGAACCTCTGCGGGATTATTATTATTAGTTGCATGAGTTGTTTCGATAGAAAATGTCTCTTCGAGCATTGATCCCTTACCCAGTAATAACCAAGCTGAAGATACACCTAGCAAGCTAGCAAGCACATTCAAATGACTCTGTGTAGGAAAAGAGTCGCCAACCAACCAACGCCTTGCACCATGCATCGTGATGACCATTCCAAAGCTATTTGTATTGAAGTAATGAGCAAGCGTAGTTGGACTGTCTTCAACGCCCGCGAATGCGAGTGCCTCAATAAGTCTTTTTGCAAATTCCCGTCGCAGCTTTGAGTCGGAGGTAGTCATAAGTTCGAGTGTGCTACGGCGAATATAAGGAAAGCATAAGTATTCTATAAGTTTATTGTAGGAATGCCGTAAATAATCCGTTTATAACTTAATTGATTAATACTGAAATAAAAATTTATATCGCAAATGATTGGCTTTAGAAAAATTTTAGTGCATGATTTTTCCTTGAACAAACACATCAGTAGAAAAATTTAAAAAATATTGTCTACTGCAAGGAAAAAAACTATGAACACTGAGAAGATTGAAAATCTATCAAGCGCTAAAGGCAGGGAAGCTATTAGACCCTATTTTTCAGTGAGCGATTTTTTTTTCATATTCATTACAGCAGTCGTAGCTATCGCCATTGTTAAGCTAGGCTATTCAACTTGGCTTGAAGGAATGCACACTGATTTAACGAAATCGAATGGCGAAACGATTGTTAGCTGGATGTCGGATGCAGCATCTAAACGCGCTTCACATGATCAAAGCTCAAAAAATGAGTGCATTAACGATGAAAAGAACTGGATTGACTGCCGCGAATGGTTAGTCAGCTCTAGCGGGCCGTTTAAAGGTATGAGTAACCACATAAACCAAAGCAATAAACTTTTCAGCTCAGCCTGCGACCGAACTCAACTTGATACGCTCGGATCTATCATCTTCGAAAAAGGTACCCCAAAGCCACCAGATGGTGCAAGTCTGATGTATGCGCCTTTAGCCGATGATGAACCACTTAGAGAGCCACTCTCATTAAGGTTGTCGATATGCGGAAGAGGGTTTTCAGTAATCCGTGTTGCCGAGTTCACATTCTGATCAATCACGAATCCAAGTATCTGGGAAAGCAGAAATCATGTCCGTAACATTTGAAAACCATGCTCCGAGAGAGATAACGCTACGTAATTTTATTTACGCTTGGCTATTTGACCAGTCTAATCCCAACAACTTACAGCGCGAGTTTGATAAGTGGATTTCTATCTTGATCATAGCTAACTTGATCGGGATGTTAGTTGAACATATTCCTGCGATTTATGAACCTAACAAATTCCTTTTGCATGTATTCGACCAATTTTCTCTAGCAGTTTTCACGCTTGAGTATTTATTACGATTCTATGTTGCCCCTGAAGATTCCGAATTTGGTAAATCAAGATTGCCGCGACTACGCTACATTTTTAGTCCATATGCATTAATTGATTTAGCTGCAATTCTGCCTTTTTATCTAAGCTCATTCATTACAATGGATCTGCGTATGCTTCGTACGCTGAGACTACTGCGACTACTCAAGTTATTCCGTATTCTGATTCCTGCTTTTCAAGAGTTTCGTCAACTCAACCAAAGGAGCACATTCAGACAACAAGTCTATGCCTTACTTAATCCGACACCTACTAGTGGCAAATTGCACGAGTTGCTAGATAGTTTCATCGTGTGGTGGGTATTCATCTCAGTAATGGCAGTCATTTTAGAGTCAGTCGCATCAATTAATTACATACTGAGCGTTCAGTTCATCGTTCTAGATGCGATTGCAGTTTTTATATTTTCTGTTGAATATATTTTGCGATTATATTCTTGCGTCGAAGACCCACGCTTCAAAAGTCTGGGTGGACGTTTCGAGTTTGCGCGTCAGCCGATTGTTATAATCGATCTACTAGCTATTGTGCCCTTCTTCCTCGAAACTATGTTGCATCAGGTTTTCGATCTGAGATTCCTTAGAATTTTCAGACTGATGCGCTTACTGAAACTTACTCGCTACACCACATCAACAGGAACGCTCGTAAAGGCGCTCAAACGTGAGTGGCCAGTAATTGCTTCATCAACCTTCATCATGCTTTTGCTCGTGATTCTTACAGCCAGTCTTGGCTTTCTGTTCGAGCATGAAGCACAGCCGGATAAGTTTGAAAACATCCCGCAATCGATTTATTGGGCAGTTGTCACACTGGCCTCGGTTGGCTATGGTGATATTTCACCGATAACGCCAGTTGGGCGCTTGATGACAATCGTGATGGCACTAGTTGGTATTGGTATATTTGCGGTACCTGCTGCCATCTTATCGACTGCCTTCAATGATCAGTTACACAAAGACCGCGAGATGATGCACGCCGAACTCCTGCGTTTCATGAAAGATGGCAGCCTATCTGACGAGCACTATGAGCAGATCATGCGTGAAGCGGAAGAGCTACATATCTCGCAAGACGAGGTACTCATACTAATTAACCGGGTCAAACAAGAGCGTGCTGAGATGACTCAGCATCAATTACCGATTGCGGCTATTCGAGAAACACCAGAGATCGCTTTTGAGCAATTTCGTATCGTAGTTTCGAATTTACGGCAAATTGCTACAGCGGGTGATAGGGAGCAAATGCAGAAGCTATTTGATACGCCAGGGCGAGCCACTGACGATGAACTTGCTATCTGGCGCCAAATTGATCGAAGCTAAGCGGGCTCGTTCAAACCATTAACTCGCAATTGATACAAGCCCTAAACCAAAGGAGAAGTTATGCGCTACGTAATTATCAATAGTCTGATTATGTCCTCGCGTCGTGCGCGAAGTAAATTACTATCAAGTCTGCAACCACCACCAGCTAGCGAACGGTTGCCGCGTAAAGACCATACAGGATTCATCATTACGCTCCTCACTATCAGTTTCGGCATTGCCGTTTATCTGATGACTTGATTCAACGACAACAGCGGCTAGTATTACAATTTATGTGTGTAATAACTGAAGCTGATGTCAGCTCGTTCGATACAGAAAACTTATTAATTATCGATAAGTTTAGTCATTGTGTTTGCTTAACTTACTAAGCACAGTAAGGTCTATGTAGGTAAGTTTGTAGAGCGCAATAGATTGCACCGTATTAAATCCTTGTCCCATGCGGCGCAATGCATTGCGCCCTACCATTCTCAATAAATGTATGATTCCGTAGGTAAGATTAGCGCAAGTTAAATTGCGTGATACCTGCTTGATCGGTTTGTTTTTGTTCGAGTTTAATGGCAGCGTTTTTCTTATTAGTGGCATCGCGCTCTACCATGGCTTCCATTTTTAATTGTTGTTTATAGGCTTCTGACCACAGCGCTTTGACGCGTTCTAGTTCTGCTTGTGCGGTTTCCATTTGTGCTGTCACTCTTTCTGTGAGTGAGGCTAAATGTTCAAGAAATTGTCGATATGCCAGATTGTCAGCAATCATGTGCATTTCTTTTTGAGTAGCGTGATAACGGGTTATGTAATCAACACGCAATGTTTCTATATGATCCAAACTACCTTGCAATTGTGCGACGCGCGCTCGAGCTGTCACAACCACAGACTGTGCTTCTTCTGTTGCTGTTTTTGCGCGATTAGCTAAAATTTTCCAAGTGTTGTTCATGTGTCGTATGTTTTATTCTGTTGATACTTGTAGAGACAGGGTGAATCAGACAGCCATCAGCTCTCTAATCTCTTGTCTAGTTTTTTCATAATCTTCATTGATATGCATATCTTGTTTCAAGAATTGTTCTAAGCGAGCACGTAAAGCGATAGCTTGATCAATATCTGGATTTGATCCTGTTTCATACGCACCTACTGAAATCAAATCTTGATTTTGTTGATACAAGGACCACAACCGTCTGAAACGATTGGCTGTGTGTAGGTCAGCTGGTGCAACTAGATTTTGCATAACACGTGAAATGGAGCCATTCAGATCAATCGCTGGGTAATGCGAAGCATCGGCTAATTTACGTGACAACATAACTTGTCCATCCAGCGAGGCACGTGCAATATCCACAATCGGATCTTGCGCATCATCACCTTCAGCTAACACGGTGTAGATAGCAGTGATCGCACCATAGCCATGACGACCAACTCCAGTGCGTTCAATTAAATTCGGTAGTAATGCAAATACAGAAGGTGGATAACCTTTGGCTGTCGGTGGTTCACCAATCGCTAAACCAATTTCACGTTGAGCATGCGCCACACGCGTTAAGCTATCCATCATCATCAAAACATTTTTGCCTTGATCACGAAAATATTCTGCAATGACGTGTGTGAGATGCGTAGCTTTGAGTCGCAATACGGGTGAAACATTAGCAGGAGCTGCAATCACCACTGCTTTTGCACGACCTTCAGGACCTAACACTTCATTAATAAAAGCTTGTACTTCACGACCACGTTCACCGATCAATCCAATCACAACCACATCGGCTTTAGTAAAACGGGTCATCATGCCTAAGAGCGAGCTCTTACCTACCCCCGAACCAGCGATTAATCCTATACGTTGCCCTCTACCCATAGTGAGTAAGCCATTAATCGCTTTGACACCCACATCCAAGACTTGATTAATCGGTCCACGCTCCATAGGATTGAGTGGCAATCCAAGTAAGGCAAGTTTGTCTGGACATTCTGGTGCTGGCAATCCATCTAAAGGTTCGCCAAGAGGGCCGATCACACGACCTAAGAGTTCAGGTCCTAGACGTGCTTCTGAAGAATTACTAATGACACGCACGGTTGCACCTGGACCGATACCAGCTGAATCCGTGAATGGCATTAAGAATAAAGTTTGATCATTAAAGCCGACGACTTCAGCTGCTAATTTTTGACCGCCAGTGCCTTCGATTTCGCAATGCGCACCGAGTGGTGCCATGATGCCGCGTGCTTCTAAGGTCATACCAACTAAACGCGCTAAGGTCCCGGTGTGGCAAGGTTCTGGTGCACGTGTTTGATTAATAAGTCCTTCTACGACATCAGCATAATCAATCATGATCTAAACCTGTAGTAGGTTCACCGGCTGCATCATTTTCATTGTTTTGTGCGTTAGTTATGTTACTTGCGTTGCTTATGTTGGTTGCGCTAGTGACAGCGACTGTTTCTACATCTTGTTGACGATTTTCCATACGCGCTGCCAAACTATTACCAGCAGCATTTGCATTACCACGCCAACCTGTTGGCGCTGCTTCTTTTAATGATTTACTTAATGCTTGTACTCGTCTCTCGATTAAATCTTCAACCACTGCACCATCTAATGAAACACGTACGCTGCCACGCTGCAAAGTAGAATTTGGGCGCAAGCTTATGGTGGCACCAAATTGTTCTGCTAAAGGTTTATAGAGTTCGAGATCATCAGGATTTAAATGAACGGTAAGTGTTTTTTCGTTGCTACCTGACATTTCACGTACACAGTTTTCTACAATGCGTGAGATAACTTGACCTGATTGCGTTAATTCACCACGTACTAATTGTTCTGCTAGATGTACGGCTAATTTTTTAACGGGATCAAATAAAGCATCTGCATCGGTAGATAATTCTTTAATGCCATCAATCATGGATTGCAGTGCGGCGACTTTAACGTCCATCTCTGCTTTGAGTTCAGTTAATGCTTGCGCGTAGCCTGTATCAAATCCTTGTTGATGTCCCTCTGCATGCGCAGCTACGCGTGCTTCTTCGCGAGCTGCCTCAACTAAACTGGTGACAGCTTCATTACTTAAATCAGGTGTTTGTTCAGCTTGAATGAGATCAACCTCTTCTTGCTCGGTCCCACTCTCTTCTGTAGCTGATGCTATTGCTTCAGCTTGCGCTGCTTGTTGTTCTGCTTGGGCACGTGCTGCTTGCTCAGCTGCTAATTGTGCGGCTTGTTCTGCTGCAGCTTGCGCTTCGGCTTCTGCGCGCGCTGCTGCTTCAGCAGCGGCAGCAAGTTGAATTTCTTCTTCTGTTGGGATGTTTACAACGGGTTCTTGATCTGCTTGGTTATGTGCATGAGCTTGCAATGCATCCTCAGGATTTTCTTCTTCATCTTCATCGCTAGCATTGTCAGCTATGAATTTATGTTTGCCTGAGGTCTCTTCCTCTTGCCCTAAACGATCGACTACAAATCCTGCAGCTGCGCGTCGTTCTGATCCGGCCACAAATTGTGGACCTTCTTTTTCGAGCAAGTTTTGTATGGCGAACGCATTGGTTTCCGAATCGAACATCAGATTCGGCATCCATTGCTTGTTCACCGGAGTTTTGCGAAGTTCAGACAAAATCTGCTCCGCCCGCAGCTAAGATCAAATCGCCAGATTCAGAGAGCTTACGTGCAGAACGCATGACTTTCTTCTGTGCGTCTTCGACTTCAGTAATACGTAATGGACCTTTAGCTTCCATATCATCGATAAACATACCACGTGCACGACTCGACATATTACTAAAGAACTTATCTTTAATTTCGTCGCTAGCACCTTTCAAGGCAATCATTAACAGATCTGGTTCTACTGCACGCATCAACGCTTGGATACCACGATTATCTACAGAAGCCAAATTATCAAAGCTAAACATATTATCTTGAATACGTAGCATGAGTTCTTCATCAATCTGACCCACACCTTGCAGAATTGCACCTTCTAATTCAACCTTAGTGAAGTTCATGATTTTTGCAGCAGCTTTCACACCACCAAAACTCGACGATGCTGCAGAAGCATTGTTAGAGAATTGTTTTTTCATGATGGTTTCTAGTTCTTCCATCGCAGATGGTTGAACAGTATCTAGACTCGCTACACGTTGTATGACTTCAGGACGTGATTCAACCGGCAAAAATGCCAATACGTCAGCTGCAACTTCTGATTCCAAGACTGAAAGAATAATTGCTGTGACCTGTGGATGTTCACCACGTATCATTTCAGCGATTGCACGTGCATCCATCCATTGCAAAATTTCTAAACCACGGCTAGCACGATTAGGCATGATGCGCGACAGTACTGACGCTGCTTTATCAGGACCTAGTGCACGTTTTAAAACGGTTTCTACATATTCAATAGTGCCCAACGAAAGACTGGTTTGTTTTTTCAGTGTTTCAACAAATTGATCCAACACTGCGTTGACTGCTTCTTGAGACAGTTCTGCAACCGAGACCATGGCAGCACCCAAGGCCTGTACTTCTTTAGGATCGAGATAACTAATAATATTAGAAGCAAGGTCTTCACCCAAAAGCAGCATCAACACCGCAGCACGCTGGGTGTTGGTCATTGCTTCTAGCTCAGCTTTCAACGCCTCCGACATAGGAGGTGGCTCTGGTTTAGGCTTAGGCGCTTCCGGCGCTTTTTCCTCTTTAGGAGCTGCCTTCGCTTTCGCTTCTTTCTTGTCTTCTTTTTTTTCCGCCATCTTCGACCTCTGTTACCGTTACTTTTATTGTTTGCTCAATGTTCTTTATGAAGATCTTCTAACGACAGATTCGATTTACGACTCTATCACTTACCCTTCAACATATTTTTAATCATCAAGACGACGCGACCTTGTTCTTTTTCTGATAACACCTTCACCAGTAACAATTTGTCGTCATAGCTATTTGCATTCTTCAACATATCTTCAGCCATGGTATTTTTTTTCTTAGGCTTAAATTTCTTCTTCATTGCCTCAATATCATGAGGCTCTTCCGCGTTGGGTTTGTTTTCTTCTGCCATGATATTTCCTAGTTAACTTTAGTTCTTGACCATATTTTTCAATACCATCGCTACACGACCAGATTCTTGTGACACCAGCATACGAATCAAGGCAACTTTATCATCATAGCTGTTTGCAGTATCCAGCATATCAGCAGAGAAGGTCGGTTTCTTAGGCTTCATACTTTGCATTCTAGCTTTGAGTTCTTCTAAGGTCTCGCCTTCTTGAATTTCAACTTCGTCCTCTTCTTCGCCCTCTTCACCTTCCTCGCCCTCTTCACCTTCCTCGCCTTCTTCACCATCCTCAGCTTCTTCACTTTCTGCTTCGGCGGCGGCCTTGGCTGCGGCTTCTGCTTCGGCTGCAGCTTTGGCAGCGGCTTCTGCATCGGCTGCGGCTTTGGCAGCAGCTTCTGCTGCAGCTGCATCAGCGGCGAGTTTGTTTTCATCCACCGGTGGTAATGCAGGTGGCATGATTTGCTGGATAGTTGGACCTTTCACCATCGGGCGCACTACTGCAATTAAGAACACGATAATGACCAGTGCAGCGATGGCAATTTTAATGAAATTCTGAACATCACTGTTCTCATACCATTGCTCTGGCTTGTAATTAATTTGTGATTCAAAACGTGCTGGTGCAACGGTTACGACGTCACCACGTTCTGCGTTATAACCGACTGAACTACGAACCAGATTTAACATACGATCGAGTTCTTCAGCAGTGTAAGGAATTGTTTTAGGGGCATTCAGTGCAGCTGGTTTGCCATCCGCAGGTGGTGGCGCAGGACGCTCAGCCACTACCACTGCCACACTTAAGCGTGAAATCGTACCGAGTGATTTTTTCTCATGACGAACTGCACGATCCATTTCAAAGTTACGAGTTGATTTGGTCGTCGTGATTTCATTGTTCAACGGTTTCTTTTCATTGGTATCCGTATTCACCGTCAGATTTGCATCAGGTGGCGGTGTGTTACTCAATGCACCAGGTATACCTTCTGGATCGAGTTTAAATTTACGCTCGGTAGTCATCGCTTCTGAACGAGGCTTGACACCTTTATCTTTATTATCAAAGTCTTCTGTTGTAGTTTCAACGGTGTCGAAATCTAAGGTCAGATTGACTTGTGATTGAATATTATTTTCACCTACGACTGGTCCTAGTAATTCTGTGACGCGATGACGATACTGTTCTTCCGTACGCATTTTGTGCTGCATCTGAGCGACAGTCAGTCCCATCGCTGCATCAACAGGATTTTCATCTGTCATTAAATTACCTTGATCATCCACAATCGAAACGTTTTGTGGTGTGAGGTAAGGCACGCTAGAGGACACTAAATTGACAATTGCTTTTACCTGCGGTGTCGATACAGCACGACCGGTGTGCGGTGTGACAACGACAGAAGCTTTGGGTGTTGCACGATCACGCACAAATACGCTTTGCTTAGGCAAAGCAAGATGTACACGCGCAGACTTGATGGTGGAGATTTGCATAATGCTACGTGCAAGTTCTTGTTCCATCGCGGAGTTGTAATTGACTTGTTCCATGAACTGACTAGTGGTCATGGAAGAACGATCTTTCAAGGAGTCCATACCAATCGGTTGGGCTTCTTTAGGTATGCCTTGTCCTGCTAAGAAAATACGCGCTTCGTAATAACGTGGCTCTGCCACCATGATTTGACCTGTAGCTGAATCCAGCTTAGGTTTGAAGTCACCTGCTTTTAATGCTTCCATTGCAGCTTGTTTATCATTCTCTGTCATACCTGGCATGACAGCGCGATACGGTACAGTCTGCGAGCCTTGATAAGCAACGAATGCAATCAGTAAAACAAAAAGCAAAATGATCGCTGGTAGCGATCGACGTATGGATGGTTGCTGAAGTACTTCTTCGACTTTGCCGCGAAATGCCATCACACCACCAGCGACGCCGGTTAAGGCTGTGTTGGAATTATTCGTAGTCGCTGGAAGTCCTGTGCTTGCAGTTGCCATAGGCATAGCACCTGCCGCTCCATCACCAGCATTGGAATTACCACTTGGTGGTAACTGTGGCGGCATGCCACCCATGTTCATCGTTGCTTCAGCCATGTTTTACTCTCTGTAAGGTCCTGCTATTCAATGAATTCTGTATTTATTACACTGGCATGTTCATGATTTCTTCATAAGCACGCAAAATTTTGTTACGTACTTGAAGTGTGGCTTCGAAGGCAATCGATGATTTCTGCATAGCGAGAACAACATCGGTTAAGGGCACATCTTCACCACGGTCATAAGCTTCACGCATTGCACCAGCTTTCATCGCAACGTCGTTATCTCTTTCTACTGCACTTTTAACGGCTTCAAAAAATGTCGGTTTGCCGACTTCAGGCGCTTCACGAGTCAGAACTGCAGGTGTATTTTTTCCTGCTGCGTCCGTCTGATATTGACGAATCGTCGCTAACATAGAATCAATATTCGTCTGTGTGGTGACTCTGTCTATCATGATTGATGCTCCCCGATTTATCGAGCTGCCATTTGCGTCATACCGCGTTCACGGAATTGCGCCATCTTGTAACGCAATGAACGAGGACTAATACCCAGTTTTTTAGCCGCTTCTATACGACTACTTGTTGCTTCAATCGCAGCCATGATGGCTTGATATTCACTACTTTTTACTGCACTGGATAAATCAATTTGATCAATGTTTTCTTTATTTAGCAGGAAAGGCTTATGTGATGAAATCAGTGGTTTGTTTTCTATAACTTCTACCAATTCTGAACGTGATGTAACGTCATCAAACATCAGATCCGATTCTGTAATCATGTCACCTGATGCCAGCACTAAAGCACGCTGCACGACATTTTCCAATTCACGTACATTGCCAGGCCATGGATATTGCAAGAGCAATTCCATTGCTTCTGATGTCAATTGCATAGTGCGATCTGCTGGACCATAGGTCGCGAGAAATTGTGCGACTAAAGGCAAGATGTCACCTGGACGTTCACGTAATGGTGCGACTCTTAATTTGAATGCACTGATACGGAAATATAAATCTTCACGGAATTCACGATTTTCTATCGCTTCACGTAAATCTTTATTCGTTGCTGCGACTAGTCGTATATCTAAGTCGATCGGTGCAGTTGCACCTAAGCGAGTGATTTTTCTTTCTTGTAGTACGCGTAATAATTTTGTTTGTAAGTGATAGGGCATTTCAGCGATCTCATCTAAGAAGATAGTGCCGCCATTCGCTTGTTCAAATAAACCACGATGCTCTTTCAATGCGCCTGTGAATGCGCCCTTCTCATGACCAAACAATAAATCTTCGATCAGATTTTCAGGCAATGCAGCACAATTCATTGCCACAAAAGGACCATCACTACGCTGTGAGGCATCATGTAATACACGTGCTAATACTTCTTTACCAGCTCCAGTTGGACCAACCACCAATGCAGAAACTTGTGTTTGTGCGACGCGTTTAGCCAGTTCTAATAAATGCTGACTAACTGGATCGACAAAAATAAAGGTGCGTGAACTCTTGCTAGCCACAGTTGATTTGGTCGGCGCTAGTGATAACGCATTACGCCAGCATTCTGGCGACCAATCGTCTGAAGCAAGAACGTGATAAGCACCACGTCGCATCGCTTCTATACCTAGCTCTAAATGATTTCGATCAACGCGGCATAACACCGGAACTGCATGACCAAAAGACTGTGTCAGTTTTTTGACCTCTTCGAGCAAGCCGACATCATCCATTAAGCGGATGACGACAAGTCTGGCTTTCGCCAAGCCTTGCTTGAGATCGTTTAACGTAGCAACAGGCAGAAGTTGCAAGCCCGCTTCCGCG
>JAIXOW010000244.1 GCA_027486615.1 Oxalobacteraceae bacterium
CAGCTTTCGCCACTACCCCCTCAAGATAGCGTGTCTACCAATTTCACCACGTCGGCCATAACCATGCATTTTAACTCGGCTCACCCCTCAATTCAACGCGGATTTACTGAGTCTTGCTACGTAGTGATTTACTTCGGTATTTCTCCAGCTTGTCCAACAGGTTTAGCAGGTAAAGATGTCGGCGCTGTGACAGATCCAGACTGGCTCTGAGGATTACTTGCCGGTGCTTGTTCCATCACTCCACCACTTGATACAGCAGGACGGCTACCAAAGAATGACAAAGCTAAAGTAGAGATGAAAAAAACTGCTGCAGCGATTCCTGTCAATTTAGAGAGGAAATTTGATGAGCCACTCGCACCAAACAAACTGCCAGAAGCGCCTGAACCAAATGCAGCTCCCATATCTGCACCCTTACCATGCTGGAGTAAAACCAAACCAATAATGAGCAGGGCTGATAGCACCTGGATAGCAATTGCGATAGCAAGTAAGGAATTCATGTTTCAGCTTTCAGATGTTTTGATTAAGTCTGTCTGACTTGTTTTCAATCGTTAAAAAAATTATTCATTAGGGTTGGCTTGCTTGCGCAATCGCCAGAAAATCTGCTGCTTTTAACGCAGCGCCACCAATTAGTCCGCCATCAATATCTGGCATGGCGAGTAAATCCACTGCATTGTCTGGTTTCATACTGCCACCATACAAAATTCTTACAACGTTCGCTGCTGCACTATCAGCCGCAGCAAGTTGTTGTCGTATCAGAGCGTGTACTTCTTGCGCCATCTCAGGCGTTGCAGTTTTACCTGTTCCTATTGCCCACACCGGCTCATACGCAATCACAATGTGCTTAAGCTGATCAAGCACTTCTGAAAGTACAGGTTGCAACTGCTCTTGTACGACATGAGAGGTTGAACCAGCTTCACGTTCAGCTAAGGTTTCGCCCACACAGACTATAGGCGTTAATCCATGCGCCAGTGCCTGTTTGGTTTTCTTAGCTACATCTGCACTTGATTCACCATGCATGCTGCGTCGTTCAGAGTGTCCTAGGATCACATAACGACAAGCAAAATCTTTCAGCATGCGCCCTGCTACTTCACCCGTGTAAGCACCTGCTTCATGGGCTGACATATCTTGTGCACCCCAAGCAACCGATGAACTTTCTAAAGCTGCTTGTGTTTGCGCTAGATAAGGAGCAGGCACACATACTACCAACTCAGCTGAATGCGCTTGCGCTCCTGCGCGAACAGCCTGCAACAAAGCTGCATTGGTGACTAAATCACCATTCATCTTCCAGTTGCCCGCTATAAGTGTTCGACGCATTGCACTCACCTTGTTCTGATTGCCACTATGGCGCAATACTATTTCGACAACCTACTCGTTTATCTTAAACAAGTAGGCTCGTCGAACTCCACTATTTTAGCCCTTCGCGAGAATCATGGTCAAACCACCCTCTCGCTCATGATTAGAAAATTAATTAATTGTTAACATGATTTTACCGACATGCGTACTGGTTTCCATTAACGCATGCGCTTGGTCGGCTTGCTCAAGCGAGAAGGTCTTGAAAATCACAGGTTTGATTTTTCCTGTTTCAATCAAAGGCCATACTTTTTGATGCAATTTGTCGGCAATCATTTGCTTAAATGCGACCGGACGCGGACGTAAGGTCGAACCAGTAATAGTCAAACGACGACGCAAGATTTGACCAAAATCGACTTTGCCACTAGCCCCACCTAACAAAGCGATGATGACTAGTCGACCGTCATCCGCTAAACAACTAATTTCACGTCCAACATAATCGCCTGCCACCATATCGATGATGACATCTACACCTTTGCCATTGGTCGCAGCTTTCACAACTTCGACAAAATCTTCAGTTTTGTAATTAATGCCACGTTCAGCACCTAGCTCTTCACATGCACGACATTTATCATCTGAACCTGCAGTTGCCCACACTTTATGTCCAAAAGCCTGTGCCATTTGAATTGCAGTCACACCAATGCCAGAAGTCCCACCTTGCACCAACAAGGTTTCATCACCACTCAGCTTGGCTCGTTCAAATAAATTACTGTACACAGTAAAAAATGTTTCAGGCAACGATGCGGCTTCTATTGCGCTTAAGCCTTTCGGTATGGGTAAACATTGCGCAACTGGTGCGGCACAATATTCAGCATAGCCACCACCCTGCACTAACGCACACACCATGTCACCTTTTTTGAATGCGCTTCCTGCAAAATCACCATCTACAATTTCACCGGCGACTTCTAAGCCAGGAATGTCAGATGCACCAGGTGGCACTGGATAGTTACCAGTTCGCTGCAATACATCAGGACGATTCACACCCGCTGCATGGACTTTAATTAATACCTCACCTGCTTTGAGTACAGGCATAGGACGTTCACACGGCTTGAGTACTTCTGGTCCACCAGGTTGAATGATTTCTATAGCGCGCATTTTTCTCTCCGAAAAATTTTTGTATTCTTAGTCTTTGATGAAAAAACCGCCGGGCTAATTAGCCAGGCGGTTTTAGCTTTGCAGAACAAAACTAAACAGTGTCTTACTGCTGTTCAGCCTGTGGTGCTTCACCTGCTTCTTCTGCAGCGACTGCTTTCATGGACAATTTTAAGCGACCACGATCATCTGTCTCTAACACTTTAACGCGCACTTGCTGACCTTCTTTCAAATAATCAGCAACAGCATTCACACGTTCATTAGCAATTTGACTGATGTGCAGCAAACCATCTTTACCTGGAATGACTTGAACGATAGCGCCGAAGTCTAATAACTTCAGAACGACACCTTCATAGATCTTACCGACTTCAACTGAAGCAGTCAGTTCCTCGATACGACGCTTCGCTTCTTGACCTGCAGCTGCATCAACCGAAGCAATGGTTACCACGCCTTCGTCGGTGATATCAATCTGTGTACCTGTTTCTTCGGTCAGTGCACGAATCACTGCGCCACCCTTACCAATCACATCACGGATTTTTTCAGGATTAATCTTGATAGTGATGAGACGTGGAGCGAAGTTAGACAATTCAGTACGGCCATGTGGCATCGCTTCTTGCATCTTGCTCAGAATATGTAAGCGACCTTCTTTAGCTTGTGCCAATGCGACTTGCATGATTTCTTTGGTGATACCTTGAATCTTGATATCCATCTGCAATGCAGTAATACCATTCGCGGAACCAGCTACTTTAAAGTCCATGTCACCGAGATGATCTTCATCACCCAAGATGTCAGACAAGACAGCAAACTTATTACCATCTTTGATCAAGCCCATCGCAATACCAGCTACATGCGCTTTCATCGGAACACCTGCATCCATCAATGCTAAGCAACCACCGCAAACTGAAGCCATGGATGAAGAACCATTTGATTCGGTAATTTCAGAAACTAAACGTACTGAGTAACTAAATTCATCCGCTGCAGGTAAGACAGCAACCAATGCACGTTTTGCTAAACGACCATGACCAATTTCACGACGCTTAGGTGTACCTACACGACCGGTCTCACCTGTTGCAAACGGTGGCATGTTGTAGTGAAGCATAAATCTGTCACTGTATTCACCAGTTAAGGCATCAATTTTTTGTTCGTCACGTGCGGTACCCAATGTAGCGACGACTAAAGCTTGGGTTTCACCACGTGTGAACAATGCTGAACCATGGGTACGTGGCAATACGCTGCTACGAATAGAAATTGGACGCACGGTACGTGTGTCACGACCATCAATACGTGGCTCACCTTCTAAGATTTGTGAACGTACGATCTTGGCTTCTAAATCAAACATGATGTTGCCTAGCTCGGATGAATCCGGTGCATCAGCATCATCTGCAAATGCCGCGCTAACAGCAGCACTAACTTCTTTGAGTTGATTGGTACGCGCTTGCTTTTCTTTGATTTGATAAGCTTCACGTAATTTAGCTTCAGCAATCGCGGATACTTTAGCGATCAATGCATCATTTTTCGGCGCTGGGCTCCACTGCACTTCTGGCTTACCACCATCACGCACTAAATCATGAATCGCATCAATCACTACTTTCATTTGAGTGTGACCAAATACCACTGCACCCAACATAACTTCTTCTGATAACTCGAGCGCTTCTGATTCAACCATTAACACTGCAGTTTCAGTACCAGCCACCACTAAATCCATTTGTGATTTCGGTAATTGTGAAACAACAGGATTCAATACATATTGACCATCAATGTAACCAACACGGGCTGCACCTAATGGACCATTGAAAGGAATGCCTGCAATGCATAACGCAGCAGAAGCACCAATCATGGCAGGAATATCTGGATCGATTTCTGGATTGACTGAAACTACGTGAATGATGACTTGTACTTCATTCAAATAACCTTCAGGGAAAAGCGGACGAATAGGACGATCAATTAAACGCGAGGTCAGCGTTTCTTTTTCTGATGGACGTCCTTCACGCTTGAAGAAGCCACCAGGTATACGACCGGCAGCATAGGTTTTTTCTACATAATCAACTGTCAGTGGGAAAAAATCCTGACCTGGTTTGGCATCTTTACGAGCCACAACGGTCGCTAAGATAACGGTATCTTCAACTGAAACTAAAACTGCACCGGATGCCTGACGAGCAATCTCGCCGGTCTCCATGGTCACTGTGTGTTGACCATACTGGAAGGTTTTCGTAACTTTATTAAACATTAGGTATTTCCTTTCTATTTTGCCGACAGATTTTCAGGCGCTGTCGTTCACCTCACCACGTGTGACAAATCTTCCGTCACCTTACTGCTCACCACACTACACTGCTAACTCTACAAACTCATGACAACTGCCAGAAATGCAAAAATGCCCGCATCAGAAAACTGATACAGGCATCTCAGCGATGAAACGAAAAGATTGCAATGGTAATTACTTACGCAGACCAAGCTTTTCGATCAATGCGCGGTAACGATCTGCATCTTTACGCTTTAAGTAAGCGAGCAGACTTTTACGACGATTCACCATCATGATCAAACCACGACGTGAATGATGATCTTTGGTATGCGCTTTGAAATGGCTATTTAATTCATTGATACGAGCGGTCAGAAGAGCAACTTGCACTTCAGGAGAACCTGTATCGTTTTGCGCGCGGGCGTTAGACGCAATGACCGCGGCTTTACTTTCTTTAGTTACTGACATGTTTACTTTCCTTCACAAGCGGCAAAACGAGTTTTGATTGTCATCTCCACCCAAAATGCCGTGATTAAATTGGTCAAATCCGACCAACCCGAGAGTATAGCCGAAAGCCTCTCCTCTTACAAATTTAACAGCAAACCAAATTTTATCGTCAAATTGTTTTTAATTTGACAATTAATTCTGATTTTTAACCATCACTCCTTAAACCTGAGGATTGAGCTTTTCAGTCTTGGAGTGCAGTTTGTTTAGTGCAGATAAATACGCTTTAGCGGATGCCACAACAATATCTAAGTCAGCGCCGACACCGTTCACAATCCGACCGGCTTTTGATAAACGCATAGTGACTTCACCTTGCGATTCCGTACCAGTGGTAATGGCATTCACAGAAAACAGTAACAACTCTGCGCCACTTTTTGTGGTGGATTCAATTGCATTCACAATCGCATCAACCGGACCATTACCCTGACCTTCGCACGTTGTCTCTTTACCCGCTATCGTAAAGGCGATTTTTGCACTCGGTTTTGCACCCGTTTCTGAATGCTGAGACAGCGAAACAAAAGCATAGTGTTCTTGTTCGTGTGAGTTTTGTTCATCTGAGACTAAAGCCATAATATCTTCATCAAAGATTTCAGACTTACGATCGGCTAGCTCTTTAAAACGTGTGAAGGCAGCATTCATTTCTGCTTCAGAATCTAAGCTAATGCCCAGTTCTTCAATGCGCTGCTTGAATGCATTGCGACCAGAGAGTTTACCCAAGACGATTTTATTGGCAGACCAACCCACATCTTCTGCACGCATAATTTCATAAGTGTCACGTGCTTTTAAAATACCGTCTTGATGTATGCCTGATGCATGTGCAAATGCATTTGCACCTACCACTGCTTTGTTAGGTTGAACCGCAAAGCCTGTGATTTGCGACACCAACTTTGAAGTCGGCACAATCTGCGTGGCATCGATTCCTAACTGTAAATTGAAATGATCTTTACGTGTACGTACAGCCATCACAATTTCTTCTAAAGCGGTGTTACCTGCTCTCTCACCTAAACCATTAATGGTGCATTCCACTTGTCTTGCACCACCTATCATCACACCCGCTAATGAATTGGCTACTGCCATACCTAAGTCATTGTGACAATGCACAGACCAAATCGCTTTATCAGAATTAGGAATGCGTTCACGCAAAGTACGCAACATGGTGCCGTACAATTCTGGCACTGCATAACCAACGGTGTCAGCAAAATTAATTGTGGTGGCACCTTCATCAATCACGGCTTCTAAAACGCGACACAGAAAATCCATTTCTGAACGACTACCATCTTCAGGACTGAACTCCACATCATCGGTAAATTGTCTTGCAAAGCGTACTGCTTGACGCGCTTGCTCTAACACTTGATCCGGTGACATGCGCAACTTTTTTTCCATATGCAATGGAGAAGTCGCGATAAAGGTATGAATACGTTTTCTGGAAGCTGGTGCTAAAGCTTCTGCTGCACGAGCGATATCTTTGTCATTCGCACGCGAGAGCGAACAGACGGTGGAGTCTTTAATCATGCCCGCAATCGCTTTGATCGCTTCAAAATCACCCTGTGAAGAGGCAGCAAAGCCGGCTTCGATTACATCAACTTTTAGACGTTCCAATTGACGCGCAATACGAATTTTTTCTTCTTTGGTCATGGACGCGCCGGGCGACTGCTCACCATCACGCAATGTGGTATCGAAAATAATCAGCTTGTTTGAATCAGCCATGCTGGGCTCCTGATGGAATAACTATGGGTTTGCATGCAATTTCACCTGTTCTTGTCTTAGCATGAACGAGGTAAAACACGAATTGTAGGGGAAAGGGAGTCTGCGCGTTAGCGCAGTAGATGCAGAAGTAGCAGACCAAGTAGGCCGCTACGTAAAATAATCGACGAGGAATGTGATGAACGTGTCATGTTTTAAGGATAAGCGGATTCAGATAAAAGTGCAACCGCAAGCCCGCTGTTTAAAAATTCTTAGTGATCGTCTGGTGAGTCAGGCTCGGTCTGCACAATGCTCACCGGATTACCTTGTATCCAACGCCAGATAAAGACGGCATAGCCAGACAAGCCATAGATCACAAATAAACCGAATAAGACTTTAGGAGGATCACTCGAGACCGCAACGAAAATTAACACGATCAAGAAAACTGCAATAAACGGTACCGATTTACGGAAATTCACATCCTTGAAGCTATAAAAAGGCGCGTTCGTCACCATAGTCAAACCGGCATACAAGGTAATCGTCCACGAGAGCCAATTGAAATCCTTACCTGCAATACGCAGATCATCCATTAACCAAATAAAGCCCGCCACTAAGGCAGCCGCAGCAGGACTAGGCAAGCCTTGAAAAAAACGCTTATCAACAACCGTAATGTTGGTATTGAAACGCGCCAGTCTTAAAGCAGCTCCAGCGCAATAAACAAAGGCAGCCAACCAACCTAACTTACCCATACCGCGCAAAGCCCATTCATACATAATCAAAGCAGGTGCTGCACCGAAAGACACCATGTCGGACAAACTATCGTACTGTGCGCCAAATTCACTGGTGGTATTGGTTAATCGAGCAACGCGACCATCCACAGCATCCAACACCATCGCCGCAAAAATTGCCACTGCTGCGTTAGAAAACTGCCCATTCATCGCCATCACGATTGCATAAAAACCGCAAAACAAAGCAGCAGTCGTAAACGCATTGGGTAAGAGATAAATCCCACGATTACGCTCAGGTGGCGCAAATGAATCTACATCTTCTTTTTTACGCAATCGTCGGATAGGTAATCGTGGCAGCCTCAAACCTCTAGCATGACTAGATTTGACTTTTGATTTACGGTTGTTAAAGAGTGGCATGGCGTTATGTTATCCAAGTAACGAAGAGAGTTGAATCAGAATTCAGCAAGAATCGTTTCCGTCGCCGAGACTTTATCACCAACCACCACCAAAGGACGCGCTGTCAAAGGCAAATACACATCAACGCGTGAACCAAAACGAATAAAGCCGTAACGCTGACCACGCGCTAAGAGATCAGACGCATTGACATAGCAAAGTATGCGACGAGCAATCAAGCCTGCTACTTGCACACAAGTCACCGTCTCACCATTAGACGTCTTAATGACTAAGGCATTGCGTTCGTTTTCTATCGAAGCCTTGTCCAAATCAGCATTCACGAATTTGCCTGGGAAATATTCGACTTTTTCAATCTTGCCGTCCACCGGTGCGCGATTTGAATGCACATTAAATACATTCATAAACACACTAATCTTCAAGGCCTCGCGATTGGCATAAGGATCATGCGCCTTTGCCACCACCACGATACGACCATCAGCTGGTGACAACACCGCTTTGGGATCGAGTGGAATCAAACGACCAGGGTCACGGAAAAACTGCAAAACAAACAGTGCGATCAGCCAAAAAGGCAGTGACCAAGCACCTAAGGTAACAGATGCGATAAGAGCAACAATGACAGCAATCGCAAGGAACGGCCAGCCTTCGCGGGCAATGATGGGGTGGGGATAAGAATTCAAACCTGCTCTAATAATCTAGTAATTTTCTTTTATGAAAAAATAAAAAAAAAAAAAATCTTC
>JAIXOW010000266.1 GCA_027486615.1 Oxalobacteraceae bacterium
CTCCGGTTCTGGCATGGCCTCCGGTTCTGGCATGGCCTCCGGTTCTGGCATGGCTTCCGGTTCTGGCATGGCTTCCGGTTCTGGCATGGCTTCCGGTTCTGGCATCGCCTCAGGTTCTTGAATGACCTCTGGTTCTTTATCTGAAATGAAGTGAAATAACATTTAGATATTACAAAAATGACTTCCGAACTGATTTCTTACATTAATACTGCTTAATTGCAACTGCCAAGTACCTGTATCTTGCTCGGGTTCTTTAGTTCTGTCTTCGGGCAGATCTTCGGGTTGGGCTTCGGGTTCAGTGGTGTCTTCATCACTTTCACCTACGCAAAAAAACATATGCATGTTATAAGAAGTGATACAATCGTGAAAATGGTAATCAAATAATTCATGTATAAAAAATTGCCATGTACAAAATGAATGTAATTTAAAATACATAATACCTTCACCACTATCAACCTCAGGTTCATGCTCCGATTCAGCCTCGACTTCTGTCTCGGCTTCTGGGTCGACTTCATGCTCGGCTTCTTTCTCGGCCTCAGATTCCTTGCTGGCTTTGGATTTTTTGGGTTGGCGAGGTGGACGTGGTTTTTTCTGCAAATAAATAGAATACTTAATGGTGCAAACGTTACTATAACATAATTGCGATTGAAAGGTCTGTTATGTTGCAATTCTAAAATTGCAAACGAAAGGGTCGTTATGAAATTAATTATTGAGATAACTTAACTAAGGTTGATGAAAATATGTTAGTTTCAAATAAATAAATATAATTGACTCAGTTAATCATGTACCTTTTCAGGATGAGCTTCATAAAAGGCCTTTCTTGCAGCCATCTTCTCTGCCCTCGTCTTGGCCCTGCCAACACGTTGTCGGTACTTCTCCAAATTCACGCCTGGATGAACAACCGTGATGTGGCGAAGGTAGCTGAGAGGATGGACCCAAGCCGGGCAGACAGGGCATTTCTTTTTTTGCCTTTGATCCATAGCCTGCTTTCCTTTGCAAGACTTCAGATGCCTTGACTTGTAGGTGATCCAAGCATCACAATTCGGACACTGCTGGCATTTCCACAAGTGCGCCTGCATCTTCTCTTTAATCCACCTCTTGCATCGGGGGCACTTCTCTTTGCCTTCGGCCTTTGCTTTCGCAATTTCTTGTTCGGTTTCTGATTCTTCCTCCTCCACCTCTTCAGCATCATTAAAATCGTCGTCGTCTTCGTCAGACTGAAAAAATAACAATCAGTGGCATAAGGCATTATGTAGACTTACATATAATACAAAGGAGTTATTAAACTAAGGACAGTATGATTAATACTAAATTGCAAAGGATTAAGTACATGCTGGATGGTTTTGAAAGTCGAAAACAGCAAATGCGTGCTTTAAGTCTTGACTGTAACACAAATCATAAATTGCAAAGGAGAAGTAACTTGCTTGACGGTTATGCAAAAATTAAATGAGTAAATTAAGACATTCTAATTACGTTTATCTTTACCTCATCGTCTTCATTGCTCGAAGAGGAAGACGTTGACGAAGAAGAAGTAGAAGATGATGAACTTGACGACGAACTGGAAGATGAAGTTGACGACGTCGATGAATAGATGACTGGCCTTCTGATTCCCGAAGGACCTGCAACTGGAGACGTACTCCTTGCAACCTTCCTCCCCGAAGGACCCTCATCTGAAGAGTTTTGGGCGGCCCTTTTTGAGGTCTTTGCCTGAAAAAGGGGTACAAAAGACATAAGTTAAGTAACCTAACCCCAAACCCTTAAGTACATGTTATACTGGACGGCTAAAACGTATACCTTTTGCTTGGATTGACTTCCTTTGGTTGCTGAGGAACTTGCTTTGGTTTTGGCCGGAGTACTTTGCTTCAGTTTCTTTTTGGACCGGTTGTCATCCTCCGAACTGCTTTTTGCCCTCTTGGGGGTTGGCATCTGAAAGTTTAAGGAACAAAATTGCGTTTGTAATAACAAGGTACAGTTATTAAATTGCAAAGGATAGGTTATTTACAGTCCCCGTCTAAGTAAATTAATTGCGTTCTAAAAAACAGGGTTCAGTAACTTAATAGCAAATGGTAGGGTTTTAACTAACCCCGTTTAAATAACCTAAATGCGTTTGATATAACATGGTACATTTATTCAATTGCACACGAAAGGGAAATTGCAGGGAACGGTTAACTTACATAATACAGTTTGAATTAACATTGAACAATATTTAAATTGCCAATGATAGGGTACTTAAAGACGCCTTTTAACCCTAAACCCGAACCCTTAAATGACAAAGGTAAAAAAATAAATATAGTACGGCCAAAAAATATACCTTTTGTTTAGATTTACTCGAGGTGCTTGCTTTGGTTCCAGAGGTACTTGCTTTGGTAGATGAGGTTTTGGCCGGAGAACTTGGCCTTTGCTTCTTTTTTGAACGGACATCATCCTCTGAACTGCTTTTATCCCTCTTGGGGGTTGGCTTCTGAAAGATAAAGTAATAAAATAGCGTTTGAAATACCATGGTGCAATAATTAAATTGCTAACGAAGGGGTAATTAGTGACGTCCTTTAAGTAAGATAATTGCGATTGCTATAGCAAGCATGGCGCAATAATTAAATTGTAAACGAAGGGGTAATTACTGACGTCCTTTAAGTAACATAATTGCGATTGCTATAGCATGGCGCAATAATTAAATTGCTAACGAAGGGGTAATTACTGACGTCCTTTAAGTAAGATAATTGCGATTGCTATAACATGGTGCAATAACTTTAAAAATATAAATAATCTGCTTACTTTTTTCCCTTCCTGCTTTTTCGCCATTGTCCGGCACTTTCGATGCAATTATATTTTTTCAACACAAAATTTATTCAAATTGTTTCCGAAACTATCAATTTGAGTTCTTTTTGAAAAGAAAAAGAAAAAAATTCAGAACAGAAATTTATTTTTCTGAAGACGCACGTCCGCACACTCTCAGCTGTTGACAAACAATGAATGGTCAGCTGTCACTTCCTGCGTGTGCCTTCGTCGGGCTGGGCCAGCCAATCACGCAACCCAGCGTTTGTTGCGTTTGATTGGCGCGAAGTATAAAAATTGCACTTGCTTAGTACAATGCTTTAATGGCTGTTGATTAGTTACATTTATTAAATTGCGTTTTGATTAGTTACATTTATTAAATTGCGTTTTGATTAGTTACATTTATTAAATTGCGTTTGCCACTAAGAACTAAGATATGATGCAATTGGGAGGTTAATTAAATTCTATCACTCCACTTGCAACACTTGTACCAGCAACATCATTATTCCTGTACTTTGTCACATTTCCAACGCAAACTACAAGATGCCTGAATTCACGCCACCCATCCTTGGACCTGTCTTCCTGATGTTGTCTCCGGGAGAACACGACACCATCTACTACGTCTATGAGGGGCACATCTATACGGCCACCACCAGGAGAGGTGGATGGCTGTACGTTCGTTGCAGGCACCCAGGTTGCAACGCTAAGCTCCGTCTGACTGTGGATCGCCGGCATCTCATCGGCGAAATATCTGGATTTCACCTCCACGACCCTCACTTCTAAGCCTAGCATTTGCATTCAGTAACCTATGTTGCTGATTAATGTTCATTCCATGTTCATGCTAAAAGTGAATAAATATTTGTAAAACATGTACTGTCCTTCACTTATCTAACATCCATTAATTACTTTGCAAGTGCTAAGGTCCATTGTTTAGGTCGACGATATTGCTATGCGAATTCTAGAGTCGACATTTGTAAAACTCATTTAAAGCTTAAAGTAATTCACTATCAACATTTTCCCACTCCTTTGCAAACTATCATAAGTATAAATATTAGGGTCGACACTACTTGAGTAATAATTTTTGAGTCGACATTAATAACACCTTAGCATTTCTGTTAATAAGAAAAAAAGCTGAGCACAATGTGATCATTTATTAGTACAAGTGTAAGTGGTACAGGCTACATACACTACATATTAAGCATTTTAGTACCGGGCATTTTCATTTATGAAAACAAAAACTCTTTTTCTTTCCAAGTTTCCCCATTTCACGGATCGCTGTTTGGCAGGTTTTTAGCACTCATCCATTAACTGACGGATCAACGTAGTTATCCACAAGACTTTGTAATGCGTTGCCGATCCTGTGCTCTTCTTTGACACACATGCAGAAACCTCTTTGTACGTTGCCTCTGTAAATGAAAGAATGGTGAATGACTAGCAAAATTGCTTCTTTAAGTGAACAATACATACATTGACTTTGTGTTAGAAAGAACAGTTAAAAAAATTGGGTTCGTAATAATATTAACCTGAAATTTTGCCCATTCGGTAAGCAAAGTATGCTGGAAAGAGGTCATTCCTACTGTCTGGATGAAGTTCGGTTATCCCAGTACGAATCTCTTCCATCAGGGTGAGTGGTAACTGTGTCATTTTCGACAGTTCGTGATTGGCAAGTTGTGGCAGCGGTTTAGTGACAAAACTTTTGAAGAGGGGAATTGCCTTGATTATTGGCTCGTAGGAATCGTCCTCGGCATCGGCAAATTCAACTTTGACTTCAATGGCATCACCTTGGCCATCGTCAGAATCATGCTGAAGATAATCGTCTCCCTCTCCTTCATCCTGAGACGGAACCTATACAGAATAGAACACAATAAAGTGTTATTTAAATAAATTCCTTTGCATTAGCATGGCGCATTAATTAAATTGCCAACGAAAGGGTCTTAAAATATGTTGGTTCAGTAAGTAGTTTGCATTTGAAATATGTTACTTTCTATTTACAGTTAATCAATCGCAAGTATGAATGTGAAATACCTTCTCGGAGTACTGTTGTTGACTTCTCTTTGCCCTTTTTAGTTTCGCTTTCAGGGTCTTCTGGTACTCGTCGGGATGCTCCTTCTGTATGTGGCGATACAGACCCTGTGGGTGGTACAGAACCGGACAACCTGGGCATTTGACTTTTGCGTGTCTGCTTTGTTTCGGTCCATCGCAAAGTCCAAGGTGGGTCTTGATTTGGGTGACATACCGGCCACAACGCGGGCACTGCCTACACCTGCTTAGGTGAACATCCAGAGGTTGTTTGGTCAAATGCTGGCAGCGTGGACACAGCACTTTGTTCCTTTTGGGAATTTGGACGACTTGTTCTTCCTACATGAAGGATAATGCATTAAATGGGATCCGCATTAATTATGGTCATATCATTATGCATTTACAGAACAGAAAAAAATCCACTTCAACTTAGTTATTACAACTTACATTGATATCACGGCATTCCATCTTTAGGTGTATGCTCTATCACTGCGCATCAGAAACTGACTATATACATATTACGCGGCCTTCAGCTGACAACAACACCTTTTCCTAAACAAATGTTAAGTAGCAACTGATTAGGTTATATAATAGCTTAAACAATAATAAAATAACTAACGACAAGTGAGAATATGTTAAGTTGCGTTAGAGAAGGAACTTAATATGCATAATATTAACTTGCAAACGCTAAGTAATGAATAACAAGATCAAACTTGAACACTTCCTTTCAGTACTATGACTACCCAAATAATGATACTAAATAATGTCGACCTTAATTCACCCTGTGACAAGATCAAGATCAAACTTGAACACTTCCTTTTAATA
>JAIXOW010000129.1 GCA_027486615.1 Oxalobacteraceae bacterium
GATATAAAAAACATTTGAATAACTGAATAATTCAGTTGTTTTGTGAAATATTAAATTTATATGAAAGGAATGTAATTAGCCTGAAATACGTTTTAATATTGCTGTTGTTTATGTTTGTAACAATACTAAAATAGGATCTTACGCATCGACTATGACGTCACACTTATGGGAATCCCGCATTAGAAAATTTTGATTCCCTACAGGTATACATCTCGAGTGAGTTTCTATTATTCACGAACGAAGTGAGGGAAGGAGAGAAACTCACGAGAGATGTATTGGAGGGAATGAAAATTTTATAATGCGGATTCCCGAAAGTGTTACGTCATAGGAGTTGCGTATGACCTTTTACTTTTTTGTTATGCCAAACATAAAGGGGTCACACGCATAGATATTCACATACGTACACACACACATACGCACTCATTTGTACACGTGATTGCAGTTACACACTCTCGGCATGCCCTTTTTTCTTTAGTGATGCGAATTTCATGCGAATCTTTAAAACGAGTTAAATAAACGAGTTGAGGTTTATTGATGGGAAGTTGAAACGAGTTAGTATGAGATTGTCTAGTTGAGAGTTGTGTTGTCTAGTTGGAAAGTAAAGAAAATGGATCGTAGAGAAGAGTACATCAGGAGGCTTCGACGACTTCGCCAAGATTTGGTTTATTTCAAGTTGGAGTTGGAAAGGGAGAGGAGGCCTGCAATGAGATTGCAGTTGCTGAGGGCCATCAGGGACGTGGAGACCGAGATCTTATCGACGATGAGGACCGAGATTGAAGCAGTTCAACGTGAGAACGCCAATATGGAGAAGGCGTTGTCGGTTCTCATGAAGAGAAAGGAGCTTGAGTGAAGAAGAAATGGATGGTCGGATATTGGAATCAACGTGGCAATGAGAAATCTTAGAGGAATGAACATGGTAACGACAAATTTTAGAAGATAAAATGTAAACTTTCGATAATGTCTGAATGATGTTTAAGCAGTTGAAGAGAAAAAGTCTATTGAATGAAGTGAAAAAGTTTATTTAGATAAACTGTGAAACTGTGGATTGAACTTCGAAATCCTTGAGATCGTATGAGGAGCTTTTCTCAGCTAATCATCCTGAAGGTCATGACTAAAATTAATAACTTTATTTAGATAAAGTTTGAAGAAGAAGAAAGAAGAATCGTGTAATTGATTAATTTGAGTTTTTTGAAATGCAAATGTTTTAATGTATGCTTTTTTATAATTCGAGTTTTTTGAAATGCAAATGTTTTAATGTATGCCTTTTAAAATTTTTAAGATAATAATGTCGTTTTAAAATTGGTTTAGAATGTAATTGCCGAATCATATGAATTGTGTATAATCTTATCTTTAAGTTTCTAATCGAAAATGTTCGTATTTGAAAAAATTGGCCTAGAATGTAATTGCCGGAAAATATGAATTTTGTGGATTTTTAAAAACGTATTTTGGTGTTTGTGTGACTTTTTAATGTAAGTTTATTAGAATAATTTGTTCGTTATGTATGTTATAATATCGAAATTATGTTTGTCATGCACTTTCATGCAATCATGTAAAATAACGTAACATTTTGGTGTATGTGTGACTTTTTTGATGTAAGTTTATTAGAATAATTTGTTCGTTATGTATGTTATCATATTGAAATTATGTTTGTCATGCACTTTCATGTAATTATGTAAAATTTAAAATGTAGACTGAATTAATATAGAAACTTAAAGACTGAATAGTATGTTTTTTGTTCATTTTTTAGTAGTTTTGTTCGTAATTAGTCATTTTGGGAAACGTTTTCATTTTAAATAATCACGTGATTATTTCTATTTAGAGCATGATTTTAGTTACTAAGGAGACAGATGTTTGGTAGATCAGGCGATGGGGAGTGAAAACCGGTTAGGTTCTTTGTGTTGTACAGTTGTTATCCGAATTCGAACGGAGTTGTTTGTTTATTTTTAGAATCATAGCTTTGCATTACATATCTGATGCATATTTAGGTGTTACTGTACTTCAGCGAGAAGTAGTTTTACATGCACGTGTGGGTTTGTGATGGAAAGAGATTTGGAAGGAGGAAGAGGGGAGGGATACGAAATTGAAATATTTTATCTTTAAGTCACCCGTGCATGTAAAACTGCTTGTATAGGAAAGGAGTAGGGGGGAGTGTTGTGGAGAGTTGATCTGGGTGGGGTTTGAAATGTAGCTTTACTTAAGTCTGAGGAGTTGTTCGGGTAAGTATGTTTTCGAGTTTTGGATTGAGAATTAAAATATAATAATGGAAATAAATTTTTATAAATTATTTAATATTGTAATAATTATAATATAATAATGGAAATAAATTTTTACAAAGTATTTAATATTGAGATAATGATTAAATTTAAATTATATTATAATATAAAATGTTTATTTAAATATGTAAATGTTATTTGAGAGTTAGTTGAAGTGTAAAATTTATAGGATGAATTTACAATTAAATATTTTTTAATTGAATGTGCGGAATGTATTGAATTGGATCGTTAAGACAGGTTTGTGAGAGAGATAGAGAGTACTTTTTATATTAGAATGTAAGATGTTCAATCTCGGAAAGGTTTTTTAATTTTTTCAATTCGGATTGTATTGATTTGAAAGGACCGATTAGTCATCATTTTTTATATTGTAAAAATGCTGACAGTTTCACTTTAATAAGTGATATGAGATTATGTGACTTAGATTGCGATTCTTCTCCTCTTTCTGTTGAAAAAGTAAAAAGAATGTCGTTGTTTGTTTAATCATCTGAATTTGTTCGGGATTGTAAAAATTATTTATAAGTTATAATAAATAATAAATAATAATATCACGTTACATGGTTCGAAATGTTGGAAGTTTGAACATGAAAGTCTAAGTATTACAATTGAAAATGAAAGTGTCATACGTTTGAAATGATGAAATTAATGAGTATTGATCGTTATATTTTATTGAATTGGATCAACGTTTTTGGTTTTATGTGTAAGATTGGAAGGTGGTAAGAATCTGAGAAAGTTTTTTTGTAATGATAAAACGATGAAGCTTATTAGAGCGGTGCATGTTATTGGAAGGGTCAGCTTGAAAGGATTTGCCTGTATTATAGGTATGTATGAAGAGATATAAACATACACACACACATACAC
>JAIXOW010000059.1 GCA_027486615.1 Oxalobacteraceae bacterium
AGTGAAAAAATAGCGGCTTATCAAAAAAAGCTTTCCGACAGCTATGAAATTAGTCTGTTATATACAGATTTTAGAAAAGAAATTAAAATAGCAAAAAACAAATTAAACAGAAATTCTTCTTTACAAAACTACTATAATCGTAACCATTTGTTTGAATTGAAAAAACTATTACAAAAAGAAGAAAAAGTCTTAAAACATTGGTTAGAAAAACTATTAAAAGCCTGCCCTGTCTGGCTTGAGAATTTTTAAAATCCATATAAAAAGTTTGTAAGGTAATTTTTGTTTAAAAAACTCTCATTTCATCAATTTTGGACCCATATGAAGTATTAGAAACACAAAGTAAGTTTCTAAATACAATACATCACTCACAATTTGAATTTGAATTAAGCATTACATCCCCCGCCGTTTGATGACGTCATCAAACGGAGCTAGTACTCGTATATTCCTATGGAGAAATTTGTTTACTATTCAGTTATTTTGTCTTGTGTGCTCAGGCGTCAATGAATAAATAAATAAATAAACATTGCTAACAACAAATTGTAAAACAATTGTTGCTAAGAAACTATCCAACAAAATTTACTCAACGTTCACGAGAATAACAGGTAAATCAAATAATGAGATTTTTTATGTTAATATGAAATGCCAGTGATTATTTATCTAATTTCTTAAGTTTTATTTTGTTGTCGCTCTAGGGGCAGTTTAATGCATTTTATTCTCTTTGTTAATTTCTTAAATATTAGCAAACTGTTATAAATTGTAAAATATGAACTATTCTCCAGGCAACCGCAACAACCGGCCCCACAACCCGGTCCTAGCCCCCGCAACCTAGGCTTTCGTCCACAGGGAGCAACTTTCAGAGGACAACACTACTCCATTGCCTCCAGTATATTGCTTCCTTTAAGCGGTTTCATCCTAATTCAAGCAAAAGAGAAATTGGTGAGTTGTTTTTGCGTTTTATTCAACCAGGACTCACACCTGTAGACACGAGCTTTGTCGTATAAGAAATACCGGCAATAGGATAGATAGGCTTTCTTCTATTTTCCAGGAGAACGATCCAATATGTTCAAACTCATCACACAAACAGACAAGTTTGGCAAAAAGAGTAGTCCTCCAATTTCATCGGGAAAAGTGTTTAATATCGAATACGGGAACATTGACTCCAAAAAAGTTACCGTCGAATTGATGTTAACCAAATTCGAAAATTGGAAATTGACCCCCCATCCATGGGGTGGGGT
Source organism: Oxalobacteraceae bacterium (assembly GCA_027486615.1). GTDB lineage: Bacteria > Pseudomonadota > Gammaproteobacteria > Burkholderiales > Burkholderiaceae_D > Pernthalerella. The sequence goes on from JAIXOW010000059.1 coordinate 1,236, forward strand.
GGGGTGGGGGGTGACTGCTTATGATGATAGGGGATGCTATGACCCCGTTTGACCCCCCGTTTTAGTTTTTTTCGTTGTTATTTAACTTTGAATTCGATGTTACAGTTTTCGATGTTCCCGTATTCGATATAACCCTCCTCTATCTTTTCATCAACGTTAAACGTAAAAATTTTTCGAACTGCTCGTTACTATGAATTACTTTTGAATCCCTCGACCAAATATTTTGAAATAAATTTTCCTTATTAGCAAAACAAGAGACGTTCTTACAAAAAATTCGTACGTAAAATGTTGATGAAATTGACACCAGACTGTTGTTATGTAATTCAACACTACTTGTTGGAGTGTTTCGCACTAGGCCGTAAATTCTCCCACCCCACCATTGTTAATTATTTCCACATGTTGCCGATAGAATCTATTTACACATGCAGATAGAATCTATTGGTCAAGTTTTTGTTTTAAGAGGTTTAGCAAAAATAAAGTAAAATCAAAAGTGCTATTCTGTGGTGAATATTTTTTTGGAAATTTTCTTTAAAATGGAATCAACTCTTGAAGCCTATCTTTGCGAGTCATTTGAGACAGTGGCAAAGAAAGTGTTGTCCTCCGTTCAACAAATGGTTGATGATAAAACATATCTCAACATTTTTAGAGACAATGACCTCCGGGATGGTGGTGGTGTGTCTTTAATTGAGAAAGTTGTCACCCATCTTTATTGCCTGGAGCTGTTTGAAAACGCCTGTTGGGACTCAGAAATCACCGCGCCGGCAATTATTTTGCATTAATACTTAACTTTAGTGAAGGTTATTTTGCTATTGCATGTTTTTAATTACAGTCGAACTCGGTTATAACGAACTCTTGGGGACCATGAACATATGTTCGTTATAGCCGTGAAACGTTATAACCGTGAAATAGATTTTTAAATCAAAGTTTTAATATTACCTCAACAAAATTTGGAAATGGGATTCTGTACATGTTTTGAAATTTAATAGTAGCACTACTTTAATCAAATCTTTAAAATGATTGAAAATTCATGATAATATCCTCCAAAAAGCAGAGATTTGTTCGTTATAACCGTGATTTATGAAAAGTTTGTTCGTTATAAGCATGGAATTTAATTGTTAAAACATGCTGAACCAAACTAAATGATTGAAGTTGTTTGCTATAACCATGAGTTCGTTAAAACCGTGAGTTCGTTATAACCGAGTTAGACTGTATTATCGCTTTCTTAATTATATTAAGAGCAACAAGTTTGGACCTTTTTAGCAAAATATTCTTTGTCAACGTGCAGAGTAATTACCTAACTTCTTAAAAGAAAACCCGGTTCACACAAATTTATAAAGAAATCGTGATTCTGGACACCGAACTCGATTACCCTGCCTATCATGACAAGACTTTGCTTGACATGTGTTGGGACTATGATCTTAAAAGCTATGCCTTGAAAGAGGACTATGACCTAGTTGAGAGCTATGCCTTGAAAGAGGACAGTAAAAGTGCATTAGCTGATCTAACCAAGGACAGCACTTTGTTTGACACAAAGAGTCCTGTCAAAATCAATGATCAAGACCCAACCGACGAGGATTTTGAGAAAAACAATGATTTTGTTTGTGGTTCCAACTGTGTTTGTGATTTATGTAATGAAAGTCAACTTATCCATGACTCTAAATACAGGCATGAACGAGAAGAGACCCCTGAGCCATCTGAACTTAGTGTTGAGAGGAGGAAAGGCATGTGTGAATGCACCCTTATCCAAAGTTTTGATGATTTTAACTCTGCTGTTTGCCTTTTTGACAATAGTTATTTTGCTCAGTGTGTTTTTTTCTGCACTCAAAGTGTGGAAAAGTGCCTAAAAAGCCTTTGCACGTTATTAAATATTTGCTTCAAACAATACATTTGTTTGCATGACGGGAGGTCAATTATGGGCATCTTGTACAACAAAATATTTCATAACAACACTACTGAAGGGACTACTCTTTTTGCCAAACTTGTCTACCTGTGCGATGAGTTTGAAAATATTGGATCGTCCTTTTGGGAAATAAAAGAATGCCTATCTATCCGATGCCGGTATTTCTTCTACTACAAAGCTCGTGTCTACAGGTGTCAATTTCATCAATGTTCTACAAGCAACTTTTTTACGCATCCAGATCCCGAAAGCGTAAAAAAGTCAGTCAGTTTATTGTGCTTTCAGTTTCAGTAGAACGTTGATGAAATTGACCCCAGGCCTGAGTCGTACCCTGGTCTTGTGTACGACTATGATGCTGCAGTAAGGGCTTTGAACCTTGCTGAAGAGATCTTTACAATTGTTGCCAGCGTGAGTGAAGAAACTCTAACCAGCAGGGCAAGTCCAAGCAATGGTATCTACAAATAATTTAAGATTATTATTTTTCATTAAGACATGGAAACGAACCCCCCCCCCCCTCGTAGTAAAATTTCAACTTTAACGCTTGATATAGGCCGGCACCAGCTCAAAATGGACCCTGTCGAAAGAGAGTGGCGAAAATGTCGGATCGTCCTCGACATCAACAAGTACAAATGGATCAATCACGTTTTGCCTCGAAACAAGGTCCCGGACGATCTGAAAAACATTATCAACACCCGGTTTTTCTATTTGTACGAGTATTTTAACTATGAGGAAAGGATAAAGGACGCTGCAATGCTAGAAATCATCAGAGAAGATATTCGTGAATTGACTGAGCACTTGGTTTCGGCTGCTTCTCTATCCAACATGGTGCCAAGTGTGTCTCTGCATTAGAGTCGTC
>JAIXOW010000320.1 GCA_027486615.1 Oxalobacteraceae bacterium
ATGAAGATGGTAGCCACGATGCGAGTTCCAATGCCGGTGTCCATGCTTTCAGTCAGCAGGTTAAGTTCTTCCGGACCTGTGACCAATCCTGTCCACCATAAGAGATTCCATGGCATCCTCAGGGCAGGCTCTTCTTGCCTAACATCCTGTTGTTTTGTCTTTTTTGGTTTCTGGTCTTGATTCTTTGACTTTTGTTTGTTTTTCTTCACATTCTCAAGGTATCGTAATCTATTATCTTCTGTTGTGAAGTGATTTCCTTGGTTTTGCTGGTTATTCTGGTTGTCTTGGTGATATTTCGTCTTGTTCTCCTGATTGGGGATGATGGTTTGAATGTCGTCTCCTGATGCCCATGAGACAGTTTCAAAAGGCCAGTCGTCTCCCAGATCTTGGTTGTTGTTTGTGACCCTCTCTTCATTTTCTTGGTTGTGGAGGTCATTTTGTTTAAAATGGATTTTTCTTTTCAGTTGATCTTGTCTCTCAACTTGTTCAGCCATTCTGACGAGTTCGTCGTCAGAAAATGAATCATAATCGCTTTCTGATTCAGAGTTTTCACCCCATTGGTCAATAACATTTTTTCTCATGTTCTTCTGATGAATGCTATATCGCAAGGAGGGTGCTTGTGGGATGAACATTTGTTGTGACTGGTCACCTTCCATATCTTCGAGGTCGTCGAAGTTCCAATCACAAAATCCACTCATGTTGTCGAAATCACCACACGGGTCTTCATCTGACATATACATTGAGAGTTTATTTTCTGTCATTTCGTCGTAGTTTGGTTTGCTCCTTTTGTTTCTTATTCTGATGGTCGAGATGACTGCTCTTTGTCTGGTAGGAGGCCTTGCTTTGATTTTTGCAGGGCCACTGAAGGGATACTTGGCTGCTTCTTCTTTTTCTTTCTTGTCTTCGTATCCTTCAAAATCTAATTCTGCGTAGTCTGTGAAGTCAGTGATCTCGTTGTCGGAGTCTTCGTGTTTTTTCTTTCGTCTCCGATCTGTTTGCATCTTTTCTTTGATTTTCACATAGATTTCTGTTTTTGCTTGTTCAATTTCAGCTTTGATGAGTCTTGCCTCATCGACTGCGTCCTGTAGTATTGGTTTTGTTTGAAAATAGTATTCGGGATTGCCTCCCTCCAAAGTGTTAAATCCCATCATTGGGTCTTTTGGGTTGAGGGTCTGGAGCAATTGCTGGTTAGTATTTTTTAGTGTTTGCTTTTTCTGTACAATATTTTGTGTTAGTCCAGAGCCCTCTTCTGATAGTCACATGTTGACTGGGGCTTCGTAGGTGTAGGCCATTGAAGGTGATCCCTGGGTGGGGGTTGCACTCATCTGGGCCTGTTGGACTTGCTGCGGCATTGCAGTCATTACGTTCATGACTGCAGTTTCAGGGACAGCCTGGGTGCCGTTGTTTCCCAAGACAGCTCCTGCTTTCATGTTGTTGTTCATGACCTGCCCCTGTGGCATCATTTGCACATTCTGTGGTTGAGGGACGTGGTAGTAGTTTGCTGCTACTTGCTGTTGAGGCATCATCATGGGCTGTCCTGTTGTCATGTATTGTACAGGTTGCTGTTGCATCATTTGTTGTTGTTGTGGGTAGTAGTTCTGCTGTTGTCCGTATTGATTGTTGTTTTGCTGCTTACGGAATCCGTTGTTTCGGTTCTGCCTACCATTTCCGTTGCCTCGTGGGGCCACTTGTCCATTTGCTACCATTTCCTGGTACTTAGCTTGGAGCATTTGTTTCATGCAACCTCCGGTATGGAATCCGTCGCATGATGCACATTGGTTGTCTCCTGCTCGCTGTCCGGCATAGGCCTTGCAGAATTTTGCGAAATGGCCAGGTCGTCCGCACAGGATGCATCGATTTTCTCCAAGAGCCTGGATGTATTTTGCCATCTGCTCTCGTTCGCCAGTTGTCCTTTCTGGGTATGGGTCGAACAGTTGCTTGGTTGCATTCGATGTTTGCACCATTGGTTGCATCTGTTGTTGTGGCTGTTGTTGCATTTGCACCATCTGTTGTTGTGGTTGCATTTGTTGCATCTGTGGTTGGTACATTTGTTGTTGTTGAACTGGCATCTGTTGCTGTTGCTGCTGTTGTCCTTGGACGCGTGGGGAGCTTCCTTGCTTCTTGCCTGTCTTTTGAGAAGACCGGCTTGACCCGATACTCTGAGCAGAGCTTGTTCCTGGCTGGGCAGTCACAGACACTTCATCGACATAGGCTGCTCTTGGCCCACTTCCATCCATGGATCCTGCTGTCTTCTTGATGTTTGTGCAGATGATTTCCATGAGTACGTCGATGTCATTGAACTCCTCAATCTGGTCTTTGGGGACTCCTTGTTGTTTCTTCAATTTTCGTGTCATGCGGTGGGCATCTTTCTTGGCCTTGAACTGTGCCATGACCAGAGGGTACAGCATGCTGTAGTGAAGTGTCATCATCCGAATCATGTCCTCTTGAACTGTTCGCTCAAATTGGGCTTTTCGGATTGCTGGCTTCTTGATGTGTGCATACATTCTGAGTCGAAGGTTGCGAATCTTCGTGAATGCAGCTTCTGGGTTTGCAGGCTTATCTTTGCAGATCTTCTGAATCTCCCTGAAGGCACCTTCTTGAGACAACCTTTCAGAGGCCATTTTCTGCATGTGCATCCACACATGTTCGAAGCTTTCTCCGCTGCTCAGCCTGTTGCGGACATCTTGTTCAGAGTCTCCTCCCAGGACTGACAGGAATAGTGAGAAAGCACATTCCCTGTTTAGACGATTTGCTGTGATTTGTGACTTCAGCATAGGCAAGTAGTATTTCAAACTCTTGCCTTCCTTTTCGACATCGTATTTGTCATGTTCATTGATGCCTAATGATGCTCGTAGACTTTTGACCAGATGAGGTCCAAAGTTGTCGTTTGACCCCAACGTCGGTGGTGAGATCAAATCTTGGTCTTCGTCTTCATCCTCATCTGAACTGTCACTGTCATGTCGTGGATACTTCGTCTCGGGGACTGCCACAGGTCTTGACATTGCCTCCAGAACACTGATGGATGCTCGTTTGTTCATCTGATCGACCATTCGAGGGATGTCACACTGGCCCATGATCTGGAGGGCCTCTTCCTTGGTCTTCCTTGGTGTGACAGGGTCATCGATGACTCGTTGGAGGATGCCCCTCATTACTGCAAATCGCGTCTCTTCATTCTTGAAGACAGTGTTCTTGAACCTAGGTCCAAGGATGCTTTCTGGGTTGGTTCCGTTGATGTTGTAGTCAAACGAGTCAACTGAGAGATCATCCAGTGTTGGCTTGAGGACTTCAAATTTCACTCCTTCTTTCTTGAGTTTATCCTCCTTGGCCTTCTTTTTCTCTTCTTTGGCTGTCTTGATTCCTTCTATGACAGCTGCTGTCATCACCATCGTCAATGCCGAGTAGGGGCTGTCAGGTGGGATGTTTGCACCCTCCATCGTCCTAGCTACTGCATCCACTGCTTTGTAGATGGCTGGCTCGGCTGTTTCCGTCGTCTTGGCTACCTTGGTACCTGCGATTTGGCCCAGGTGGCTCAAGATTGGTTGTTTTGGTGGGAATTCTGTTTTGTTGTGGCTCTTGGTTGCCTGATATGTTGTCGGTGATACCGGCTCTGGCTTCTGTTTGGAGATCGGGATGATCCTGCCTGTGTATTCCCATTCGCCTGGTGCAAGGAATCGAACTTCGTATACCATTTTCTCTGGTGTTGCCTGCGATGCGGATGAAGTCGATGGCTGAGGGTTGGAATAGTCGACTCCCCCAGGTCCTTGTGGCTTCAATATGCCTTTTGGCTGGGGCACTGTTGGTCTGTGATCGGGGTATCCAAGCCCTTGAAGGATGGGATGCAATGCTGGCATGGCTGCTTCGGCTATTGCTGGGACTGGTTTGTCGACTTTCATGAATCGTCTGAGGTCGTCAAAGAATTTTTTTGTTGTTTTCCCTTCCATTTGGAAGTACTTGGAGATTTCATCTGGGACATCTCCTTGATTTCCTTCATCTGGGTTGCCTGCTCCAGCAGGGATGGCTGGTGAGCGTGGTTGTTGGTCTGCATCATCGTCTGAGTCGTACAGTGCTGTGAGGTCCACAAGCTGAACAACCCCATGGACTTTCTCCAGGTAGTCATACCTCAACACCTGGATGGCTGCGTCCATGTTCTCATCCTCTGTCCAAAAGTGGAGGTCTTCCATGTCAGAGACATCCCCTCTCATCCAGAGTTCATCTTGACGGAACATTGCTCGCAATGCTCGATCAGGCCCATGAAGAAGGCACAGTTTTGTGAACTTGTCATTTGCAATCACTG
>JAIXOW010000021.1 GCA_027486615.1 Oxalobacteraceae bacterium
GTTTGCTTCATAGGTGCCGTGCATACCTGGCATACCAACAAAATGCTCACTGGTTGAACGATATGCTCCTAGGCCCATCAGCGTATTGGTACAGGGATATCCTAGTTTATCGACTAATTTATTGAGCTCAGGTGAAGCATCCGACAAAATCACACCACCACCGGTGTAAATCATAGGACGTTCAGCAGTCAGTAATAACTGTACTGCTTTTCTGATTTGACCAGCGTGACCTTTTTCTACCGGCTTATAAGAACGCATTTCTAGTTCTTGCGGATACTCATAAGTGGTTTTGTGAATTGTGATGTCTTTTGGTATATCGACTAACACGGGACCAGGACGGACAGTGGTCGCAATATAAAAAGCTTTTTTTTTTTTTTTTTCCCAGTCTTTTACATCCTTGACCAAGAAATTATGTTTTACGCAAGGACGGGTAATACCGACGGTATCGCATTCTTGAAATGCGTCTTGTCCTATTGCATGCGAAGGCACCTGACCTGTGATCACCACCATAGGAATAGAATCCATATAGGCAGTAGCCAAACCCGTTACCGCATTGGTTACACCAGGACCTGAGGTCACGAGTGCTACACCAATTTTATTTGAACAACGTGAATACGCATCCGCAGCATGAACAGCAGCTTGTTCATGACGAACCAGTATGTGCTGAAACTTATTTTGCTTAAAAATCTCGTCGTAAATATAAAGTACAGCGCCACCGGGATAGCCGAACACATGCTCGACGCCCTCTTCGGCTAGACAGCGCACAAGAATTTCTGCGCCAGTGATTTCTTGACTCATACAACTTCCTTTCAAGGTCCATGGGAGATTGATCGGATGCTCTCTCCTACTAGAATCGGCAGTTGTTTTATCCTCGGACATTCCTTTTTTGTGCGGTCACGTTAGTCCGTTATACATACCCAGATGTATTTCAAACCAACGCTAAACGCGACTCGTGCAGCCTGAGGGCGTAAAACGACAAAAGATTCTTCACGCTTATGGCGTGGGTTAGAGCAAACAGCTTTCAAAATGAAAGAGCCTTGTCGCACAAGCAGCGTCTTGCGCCACCCGTGGCAAGGCACAGGATTCCCCTGTGGGTGACAGGGGAACGATACGTTACTGCGTTGCAGCAAGTCGGTCAAGTCCGATCTGGGGAAAATCGTTTGAAATCAAGGATTTTCAAGGCTCAAGTGGCACTTGTTTCGCTGATCTTTGCAGTTATTGTCAATATTGAAACCTAACGCCTATGTTTAGCCCTTCAGCGGCTTACAAACTGGCCAGTCATTCATTCAGGCTGACTCGCTTTACAATAACTGTTTATTGCACTCCATTCCCTTCAATTTCTTTTGCAGCCCCGTCTTGAACACTACTCACACTCCCACTGCATCCTCTGCATTTTCATCACTCAGCGCACCCTCACTACGAGTGCGATTGATTTGCATGGTGTATGAAGCAATGTTGTTATTCGGCCTGTTATTCATCGCCACTTGGTTATTTTCTACGCTCATCCAACAACGTCATGCGCTATACATGCGCACACCTTTAATCATCTGGTTATTTACGGTGTTGGGCGTTTACTTCATCTGGTTTTGGACGCATGGTGGACAAACACCGGCGATGAAAACATGGCGCATAAAACTCACTGCGCTGAATGGTGATTCACTTAACTGGCGACGTGCACTGCTGCGTTATGTATTGATGTGGTTGTGGTTTGTTCCAGGATTAGCCATCGCTTCTTTATTCCATGCACAAGGCTGGATGTTAGTGATTTTGCCGACTCTTAATTTTATCTTATGGGCTGCGGCTATTTTTCTTCACACTGATAGGCAATACCTACATGACAGATGGGCTAAAACGCGCTTAATACAACTAGAGAAAATAAAAAAACCAACACCCACTCCACCGACTGAACCAACAGCATGATTGCCAGCTTCACACAATTTATGCTGTTTGTGCAGTTGGTCAGTATTGCACTGTTGTCTGTGTGGATAGTATCAATGGGATTGACTGAAATATTGTTAGCACTTGTGATCAGCACTGTCTTAACATCACTGCCCCGCTCTTACATCATTATCAATAATTTTTTTACTGCTGCTGTATTCGATGCAACACGCCCTGATGGTAAAAAATTTAGTCGCTGGCAATTACTAATACTCATGCTGCAAGAATTTTACTGGAGTAGCGTATGTTGGTATTGGTCGTTTCCATTTGCAGGTTTTAATTTTCGTCCTTGCAAGCAGCATAGTGGCTTACCTGTATTACTCATTCATGGTTATGGCTGCAACAGTGGTTATTGGATTAGCGTCAGCCGTTTACTGCAAAAACAAAATATTACACATAGTGCGATAGATTGCGAACCAGTGTTAGCAGGTATAGATGACTATGCAGTCCTCATACACAATGCCATCACAACACTTTGCCAACAGACAGGTCAGTCACAAGTTATTATTTTGGGACACAGCATGGGAGGACTATCTGCACGGGCTTATATGCGACGCTATGGTGAAGAGAAAATTGCTCGCTTAATTACGCTAGGCACACCGCATCATGGCAGTAAGTTAGCGGCAGCAGCGTGGGGGATGAATGCTTATCAAATGCGTTGGAATGACAATCAAGAAGCGAGCTGTTGGATTAGCACATTAAATGCAGCTTCAACACCTGCTACATGCTCAAAGATTGTGTCGATATATTCACGGCATGACAACATCGTATCACCGCAACATTCATCTTATTTACCACATGCACGCAATATAGAAATCGACTTAGTCGGCCATGTTGCATTAGCCTTTACTAAACAATCAGTAAACATTGTGATGCAAGAGATTACTGCAGCCCGCGAAAACAAGTTGATATCAGAAAATCGATAACTTGTTCATCAGTGTATTGTCCCGATGATCGCAGATAATCTAAGGTGGGATCACAAGAACGCGCATAGATCGTAAACAACACCACATCCACTGGAAGCTCCTGACGAATCACACCTTCTGTTCTGGCTTTTTCTATCAATCCTGCCATGTGTTCATTTAAGTCTAGTAAGCGATTCAGATAACGATTGTTATTCAGTAAGGCATCACGCAAACTGGTATTTTCATTTGGCAGTGTGGGTAATCCACCTTTGATGCGAATATCTAAAGCCCATTTCAAGACATTTTTTAGTTGTTCTATTGCTGGAAGCTGCGTATCTAGATCACGCACAAACGCAATGGTGTTTTCTAATAATCGCACCATTGCAGCAGCTGCTAATGCTTCTTTAGATGGAAAGTGTTTATAGAGACTGGCTTTAGCGATACCCACTTCCGCTGCTACCTCATCCATCGTCATGAGGTCATAACCTTTTTGAGCAAGCAAGGCATTGGTTGCATCAATAATCGCGTTTTCTCGGACAATCAACTGCTGCTGTTTGAACGACAGCTTAGGCTCTTTACTCATTGGTTACTTTTTAGGCGTATCGGTTAAGAATGATGAATTATAAGCTAGAGCATAAGATTCAGCTTCTTGTCTATTTATTAAGACATCATAATCTCTTCTCGTCCCTAAGAATTACCTATACGCCCTCCTCAAAGAGTATCCGGTATGATGTTTTGATTGATCAAGCAGGTTATTGAGCGGCGCGCATATTTCATGACTAAAAAAACTCTACAAAGTCTATGCGTCTATTGTGGCGCTTCGACTGGGCATGATCCCATCTATGCTGCAGCAGCGAATCAACTCGCACAGGGCTTAGTAGAAAATAAAATTGCTTTAGTCTATGGCGGTGGACAAGTAGGCTTAATGGGGAAAATTGCCGATGCCGTTCTCGCATTGGGTGGCCATGTAACCGGTGTGATTCCTAAAGCTTTAATGGAAACAGAAGTGGGGCATCATCATCTGACTGAACTGATCATTGTCGATGATATGCACGCACGCAAAGCTAAGATGTCTGAACTATCGGATGGATTTATTGCAATGCCCGGTGGCATAGGGACTTTGGAAGAATTATTTGAAGTCTTAACTTGGGCGCAATTAGGCTTCCATGAAAAACCTATAGGCTTATTGAACACTGCAAATTTTTTTAATGGCTTAATCGATTTTCTTCAACATCAAGTTCAACAAGGATTTTTGAGAGCTGAACATGCTGAGCTTTTGTTGGTAGATAGCGATTCAAATCAGCTCATCACTAAGCTACAACATTTTGAAATGAAAGCAGGCGTGAGTTGGCTAAGTCGACAAGCCGCTCGCACATTAGTACCTTAAGCATATTTATTTTTTTGCAGGGCTGACAGCATCCAAGGCTTGTGCAAAATCCTGCAATAAATCTTCAGTCTCTTCTATACCCGTTGAAACTCGAATCAAGGATTCTGCAATACCCATACTGGCGCGACGCTCTGCACCCATTTCATGATAAATCGTATGTGCAACGGGAATGATGAGGGTGCGTGTATCACCTAGATTGCTAGATGGAATAGCAAGCTGTAGATGATTGATGTAATCAAAACAATCCAAACCTGCTTTCAGTTCGAAACTAAACAAGCCACCATAGGCTTTAAATAATTGACTTGCTATTGCATGCTGAGGATGTTGCGTCAAACCAGGGTAATACACTGCAGCGACACGTGCATCTTTAGCTAACATGCTTGCTAAGGCTAGTGCACTAGCTGATTGTCTTTCAACTCGTAACGCTATGGTTTCAGCACCTACTGCCAAATGATGCGCTGCTTCAGGACCTAAAGAAGCACCAAAATCACGTAAGGCTTTTGCACGCAATTGCGCCATGCCCCATTGCTTGGTTTCAAAGCGCTTATAGGTTTCTGCAATATTCGGATAACGATTCCAATCGAACAAACCTGTATCGGTCAGACTGCCACCTAAAGCATTGCCATGTCCGCCTATGTATTTAGTTAATGCATTAATGACGAAACTCGCACCTACTGCTTTAGGGCGAAATAAATACGGCGAAGTCATGGTATTGTCGACCACATAGAGAATGCCATGCTTGGCACATAACTCACCTATGCGCTGTAAATCGGCTATCTGGGTACGAGGATTGGCTATCGTTTCTACAAACACCAACCGTGTAGCTGGTGTGATGGCACGTTCTACATTTGCCACATCGGTCGCATCAACAAACGACACTGGCATTCCCTGCACTTCTACGGTTTGCCACAAGCTATTCGTATTTCCAAATAAAAAAGAAGACGAAATAACATGATCACCACTACGCAGCAAGCCTTGTACTAAGGCGCCTATTGCAGCCATACCTGTCGCAAAACACAGCGTGGAATAACCATCTTCCATGCGTGTGACTTTTTCTTCTAAAGCAGAGACGGTAGGATTGCCTTGACGTCCATAACGATAGCCTGATTTTTTTCCTTGAAATACAGCCGCTAAATCACGTACATCGCTATAACCAAATGCAACTGAATGATGAACGGGCTTATGCAATGAGCCATGCTCAATCGACTTTTGCCTATCACTATGCAAAATAGTCGAGGTAAAACCGAATGTTTTTTTAGTTGTCATAACGGTGCTTTACGAGGCTGAGATAAAAATAGAATAGCGTAGCTATTACTATTCTATCTGCGCTAAGTTGAGATTGAGTTGCGTACGTACCGCATCTTCCATCACAACTTTTGGATTTGCACGGGCAAATTCGATTCTATCTAAATAATCGCGTGAGATATCGCCTGTGATGTATTCACCATCAAAACAAGAAGCTTCGAATTTTTTCAACATAGGATTAATATCAGAAATCGAACGCTTCATATCATCTATGTCTTGATACACCAGCGCATCGGCTGTGATTTCACGGCAGACTTCTTCGTTAGTGCGGTTGTAAGCAATTAACTCATCGCGGGTAGGCATGTCTATGCCATACACATTGGGATATTTCACAGGCGGTGCAGCAGAAGCAAAAATCACACGACGTGCACCTGAGTCACGTGCCATCTGTACGATTTCACGACTAGTCGTACCACGTACGATGGAATCATCTACGAGCAATACACTCTTACCTTTGAATTCTGCACTAATCGCATTGAGTTTTTGACGTACAGATTTTCTACGTATAGCCTGTCCTGGCATTAAGAAGGTACGACCAATATAACGGTTCTTGATAAAGCCTTCGCGATAATCAAGATTGAGTGTCATGGCTAATTCCATCGCAGAAGGACGCGAAGAATCAGGAATAGGCATCACAACATCAATATCACCGGCAGCAAATTCACGACGAATTTTATGCGCTAAATATTCACCCATTTTAAGTCGGGCTGCATACACAGATGCGCCATCAATCACGGAATCTGGGCGCGCCAGATAAACAAATTCAAATGCACAAGGATTTAACGTAGGCGATTCAGCACATTGTTGGTTATATAGCTTGCCATCGTTATCAATGAATATTGCTTCACCCGGCAAGACATCACGCAAGAAATGAAAACCTAATCCTTCTAGTGCGACTGATTCACTCGCGATTAAATATTCAGGTCCTTTTTCAGTGTCATTAAAACCTATACACAATGGGCGTATGCCATAAGGATCACGAAAGGCGAGCAAACCATAACCAGCCACTTGTGCAACGACTGCATAAGAACCTCTGACACGTTTATGCAATGCCGTCACTGCATTAAATATCGTGTGCGGATCAAGTGAAAAGCTGCTAGTTGATTTTTGAATCTCATGTGCTAAGACATTGAGTAAAACTTCAGAATCGGAATCCGTATTGATATGACGGCGATCGTTCTTAAACATTTCTATTTTAAGTTGATCTGCATTCGTCAAATTGCCGTTATGCGCTAAGGTGATACCAAAGGGTGCATTCACATAAAAAGGCTGCGCCTCTTCTTCACTTGAAGATCCGGCAGTGGGATAGCGACATTGACCTATACCTGAGTTACCCGGCAAGGAACGCATATTCCGTGTACGAAAAACATCGCGTACCAAACCATTCGCTTTATGCATGCTAAAGGTATTGCCATGACTAGTAGCAATACCCGCAGCATCTTGACCACGATGCTGTAGTAACAGCAAGGCGTCATAGATGATTTGATTGACCGGTCCGTGAGAAACAACACCTACAATGCCACACATGGTGGACTCCTCAACATAACAATTCAAGCTCCATCACATCAGAGCTGGTTTAGACTGGCTGCAATGATCCGTTAAGACCAAGCTTGCGCAGTCGCGCGCGCATCTTCTCTGCTTCTTCTTTATTTACAAATGGACCTACGCGTATGCGTATACGGTCACCTGCACTAGTAGGAATTTTTTGCGTATACGACTTAATTCCTGCCTTCTTTAATTTTTCTTGCATATCATCTGCCTTGGATTTATTTTCAACAGCAGCTACTTGCAAGACATAACGTATAGGTAAATCGCGATTCGACTTTGTATTTTTACTATCTGACTGTTTCGTACTCTCAGTTTTATTACTGGCTGTGTTATTCGATTTATCGTTGGCCTTGTCTTTAGCCTTCTCTTTCGTAATCTCTTTTGTGTTTTCTTTAGAAGATTCCTTAGGCGCGACTTCTTTTTTCACTTCTTTTTCAGCTTGCACAGGCTCTGCTGCATTATTTTTTACAACCGGTGCAGGAGTATCAATCTTAGGTACAGCAACAGCCGCATCTGGTGCAATTGGAGCACTCGGTTTTTCAACAACACGATTAGTTGGAGGACTTAATTCTAGAGGGGGTAAGCTAGGCGCACTCTGACGGGTGACAGGCGCATCACGAGCTGGAATCTGAATCGCAATCTCATCCGAGAAGGGTTTAGGTTCTGAATCAAAAATCATAGGCAAGCCAATAATGGCAGCCAATACCAAAGCGATAGCACCAATCAAGCGACGGCGCGCACGTCTTTTCTCAGGGAGTGCAGGATCTAGCGGCTCTTGTGCTTCGCTAGATTCTGATCTGCGGGTGCGGCGCGCTTTGACGGGAGGATTATTCTCTTCGTCATTCGCTTGCTTGTTTTTATCTAGGAAAGAGAACAAGCCCATATTGATGTCGTGAGGTCCAGAATCAGTGTAATGCGGATTTTTTAGCGGCCAAAATTCCGGCTACCGTCCAAAATGATCCGAAGACCACAATTCTATCATTCTCCCCTGCCCGATTACTCGCATTCAATAGGGCTTCTGCAGGAGATGAAAAACATTCAATACTGGTTTGCGCGTCAGGCGCATCAGCTGCTTGAAAACCCGCATCCAATACTGCTTTTTTTAAGCTCTCTGCACTGGCTGCACGCGCAAGGGGTAAGTCGGTTAAGCACCAATGATCTATACGACCGGATAACTGTGACAAGATTCCAGCAATATCTTTGTCGGACATGGCACCGAAGATGGCGTAGGTGTAGGGATGAAATCCCATGTTGTCGAGATTTTGCGCCAAGGTAGCAGCAGCATGCGGGTTATGCGCGACATCCAAAATGACTGCAGGCCGACCGGGTAAAACTTGAAAGCGACCTGGCAAATCCACCAACACTAGACCAGAGCGTACTTCTTGTGCACCTAATGGCAGCTTGTCTCGTAATGCTTCTAAGGCAGCTAAGGCAGCACTGGCATTCAACAATTGATTCGCTCCACGCAAGCTCGGATAAGCTAAAGCATTTCTGCGCTGTTCACGCCCACCATAATTCCACTGCTGCTTATCACCGGAATAATTAAAGTCACGTCCAAACAACCAGAGATCAGCACCGATTGCTTTTGCATGTGAAATTAGTGAGGCTGGTGCTACGGGGTCGCTACAAATTGCTGTGCGACCTGCTCGAAATATGCCAGCTTTTTCAAAGCCTATTTTTTCACGTGTATCACCCAGATAATCCATGTGATCTAAATCGACACTGGTGACGATGGCAACATCGGCATCGATGATGTTGACTGCATCTAAGCGTCCACCTAAGCCTACTTCTAAAATCACTGAATCACACTTCGCATCAACGAATAACTGAAGTATTGCTAGCGTGGTGAATTCAAAATAAGTCAGAGAAATATCAAGCTTAGCGCGCACTGCCTCAACACGCGCAAAGGCGTCACAAAATTTTTCATCGTCCACCATCTCGCCATTGATGCGAGCACGTTCATTAAATTGTAGGAGATGGGGAGAGGTATAAAGACCGACGCGATAGCCACCTTGCAGCAACATCGATTCCAACATGGCGCAGGTAGAACCTTTGCCATTGGTACCGCCGACTGTAATCACTGGACAAGTGAACTGCAAATCCATGGCGCGGGCAACTGCATCAACACGCTCTAGTCCTAACTCTATGACTAGTGCATGGGCAGTTTCAAGACGCTGTAACCATGCGTCTAGACTAAGTGTGGAAGTCGTCATTGGGTTCGTGCAGACGCCACTGTCTAACTTACGCAGACAGTGGTCTTAGGCTAATACCTCTGGAGGCTGGTTCTGCAAAATCGCCAAGATACGTGCAATTTCTTCACGCATTTGACGACGGTCGACGATCATATCGATCGCACCTTTTTGAATAATAAATTCAGAGCGTTGAAAACCTTCAGGTAATTTTTCACGCACAGTGTTTTCAATTACGCGTGGCCCTGCAAAACCAATTAAGGCTTTTGGTTCTGCCATCACGACATCACCCATAAAAGCAAAGGATGCAGAGACACCACCCATAGTGGGATCGGTCAACACAGAAATGAAGGGCAATTTTTTCTCAGACAGCTTGGTGAGCATAGAAGTGGTCTTTGCCATCTGCATGAGCGATAACAAACCTTCTTGCATACGAGCGCCACCGGTTGCGGTTATGCAGATGAACGGTACTTTTTGTTCTAAAGCAGTTTGCGCTCCACGCACAAAACGTTCACCCACCACAGAACCCATAGAACCACCCATGAATTCAAACTCAAAACAAGCCACCACCACAGGCAAGGTCATGATGGCACCGCCCAACACTATTAAAGCATCGGTTTCGCCAGTGGCATCCATCGCAGCTTTTAAACGCTCAGGATATTTTTTGCTGTCTTTGAATTTTAATGAATCGACCGGCAAGGTGTCTTGACCGATTTCATAACGGCCTTCTTGATCGAGTAAGGCATCTAAGCGATCACGTGCACGAATACGCATGTGATGATCGCATTTAGGACAAACATGCTGATTCGATTCTAAATCGGTACGGTACAGTACCGCCTCGCAGGACGGGCATTTAACCCACAAGCCTTCCGGAACGGAGCGACGAGTAGATGCGTCGGAACGTTGAATACGGGGAGGAAGTAGTTTTTCTAGCCAACTCATGGAAGCTCACTTTCAGGAGAGCGGTGCTTTGGGCACCACGACGGCGACATTGTACCTGCCACCATGGGGTAGAGCCAAATCAGCGGTTTTGATGTTAATTTGAAAACTTCTATTAACATCTTGTTTAAGCAGCAATCTCATCAATTGCTTTTCGTATATCAGTTAAAAACAAGCGCACAGCTTCGGTCGCTTTTTCTGCTGGCGTATTTTCCA
>JAIXOW010000023.1 GCA_027486615.1 Oxalobacteraceae bacterium
ACCCGATTTTGGGAGGGAAAGCTGCCCAAAATCGGGTAAAAATATGAATTTACAGGCAAAAAATGGAAAAAAATATCACATTTTTGGAAAAAAACGGAATAAAAAGTTTATTTTTCCTCATTTTAGGGTCACATTACCCTATTTTCCAAAAAAGGTACTTTTTCTTACTTTTTTCGGAGTCGCACCCGATTTTGGGAGTCAACCCGATTTTAAGATCAAATCCAAATTTCAACCTAAATATTCAGATTTTTAGTGACAAAACACGTAAATACATACCTTTAACAAGTCAAGTCACCCCTATCTTTTTATGTGTTAAACTATGTGAAAAGACTTTTCTTTGTTTTTCATTTTGATAAATTAGGTTAGGGGGTATGGTGCTCGCTTCCGGATTCGTGGTTTGAAGGTTCGAATTACGCTGAAACAGAACATTTTTTCAACTCTAAAAACAGATAAAATTGAACGGAATTTAATACATTTTTTCACGAAACCTTTCTTTATTTAAAATAAATGAATCACAAAAGTTTAAGTTTAAATTAAGCATCGCAGGATGGAATAATCTTAGTTTTGTCTAGAATATCAAAGACAAAGGTGGTCAAAATGTCTCTTTGTGATATGTGTTTGGAAATGTTCGATACTGAACTAATGCATGACACTCAAAAACTGAGGTTAAAGCTAATTTCTGAAGAAACAAAGATAATCCAGTTCATGGATAGAATCATGTCATGGTTGAAGTTTGAGAAGGAAGCTAATTACCTTTCTCATGATTGTAATCACACCCAATTACGTGTGTTTGGTCCTGCAAAGGCCAAAAAATTTAACATTACAAAACCAAAAGCTAATTCTAAAGCTAAAGATAAAAATGTTCCAACTGCGAAATTCAAGGTAAAGCGGTTAAAATCTTCACCAAATAAAAATTCTAGAACAACGAAGTCACCAATCCAGGTTGAAGAGTCAAGTCAGTTACAACCAGCAATTCAAGATGAAAACATTGGTACTTTGTCATTCTAACAGTGGTAATACAGTTGAAGACCTTGATTTAATTGAGGCCAACAATAAAATTACAGCAGTGAATTTTGAGTACTTTTCGGTTTTACGATTTTGGTTGAGAAACATTGACATTAAAACATATCAGCTTCAAGACAAGAAAGAACAGCCACGAAATAAAGTTATTTTGTATGATGTTAAATTTTAATTAAAAATATGTGCAACCATTTAAGGTATTATTGTGAAAAATGTACATGTTTAATTGACGATATTATAGATTTTTATTGTGCTGATTTTCATAACAAAAAAACATGTTCTGACTTGACGATTGTAAACAAATTCAATTGGTTGTGTTTATATTGTCTAAGAATCTATTTTGCTACATGGAAAGATGTCAACCCTGGAACAGATTACATTAAAACGACTAAATGAACGATTGGATGACCTAGGAACTTGTATGTTAACAATGACAGCTTTGCGTAAACATCTCTGTGAATCTGAAATTAAACATAGACGTTTTGGATACTCAAATCCTTTTGAATGCAATCAATATATGAAAGAGCGTGTATATATCGATGGTTTTCTCGAGTATATATTTGCTGAAATCGAATATTATTTCAAGTTACGAGATGAGTCACAAACCAAATTGGATCAAGAATTGAAAAAAAGCGGAAAAGATGAGAAAAATGGAAAATTGGATCAAAAATCGAAAAAAAGCAAAAAAGGAAGATGTTTTTCATGTTTGTTTTAAAATATGTTCCTGAATAATAAATTACTAAAAATAGACATTGTTTTTTATTTCAAGTTCACAATTTTACACATAATTGGTTTTTAAATGGTGTAGAAAAAATACAATTAAGCAAATTCCATAAAAATCACATCTTTTTACATAAAACATGCTAATATTTCATGGTACTTAATTATTCATGGTTTCATGGTTGTATTTTAGTTTGAAAATTTAGTAATTGAAAGATTTTTCATCTGAAAACATCATTTTTGAAAGTAAGTTTATTCAAAAGACACTTTTAATTAAGATTTCTTGACTGTTGAGAAATAAGATCGGGGCTATGGTGCTCGACTCACGATCGTGAGATCGTGGGTTCGAATCCCGCTTATTCCTCGACGGTTTTTTGTAAAAATTATGAAAAATGTAGATTGCATACCATTTAAAGCACACTTTTAATCAACATTTGTTGACAGTTGAAAAATGAGATCGGGGCTATGGTGCTCGACTCACGATCGTGAGATCGTGAGTTCGAATCCCGCTTATTTCTCAACTGTTTTTTGTAAAAATTTGATCGCATACCATTTAAAGCACACTTTTAATTAACATTTCTTGACCGTGGAGAAATAGGATTCGTGCATGTTGCTCGGCTCACGATCGTGAGATTGTGAGTTCGAATCACGCCTATTCTTCCACGGTTTTTTGTAAAATTTTGAAAAATATTTGATCGAAAACCATTTAAAGCACACTTTTTAATCAACATTTATTGACTGTCGAGAAAAAGGATTCGTGGATGTTGCTCGACTCACGATCCCAAGATCGTGGGTTCGAATCACGGCTTTTCCCCGACAGTTTTTGTAAAAATTTTTGAAAAATGTTTGAACATCTTTTTAGTGACAGTTCGAAGGGAACTTATCATCACACTGATTCAATTCAAGCGAAGAGTTGATTTTTTATACCGCTCGCAGGTTGAAAACAACCCATGGTTTTTCAATCACCCGGATTTGTATTTAAAAAGGGTTAGAATACAAACACTCCGCAGACAGTACGAAGAAGCGTTTGCCCATCATCCAACCTTCCGTCATTGGACTCAGGATGATTTCAGCCAAGTTGCATTTCGAAATATCGAAATACTTATTGAGGTTGTAATGTACCAAATGCATGTTTGCAAGATATTTGCAAATAATTTCTGACTTCACTAATTATGCGTTCTTCTTAATTGAAATTCTAAATGAGGTTATTTTTTAATGAATGTTTGCATGTTTACAATTCACGGTATTTAAAGATGCTTATTTGTAGACAATAAAAATGAAAACAAAAGATATATTTTGTCATTTATTTACTTCAAAATAATATAAAAAAATGGGCGATGTTCAAAGAATAAATAGATTATCACGTCAAATTATAGAGATAGATGCTACAATTAAGGCATTAAATGAAAAAAAGATTGATTTACAATTGGAAATGGACAATTCAGAAGGTGATGATTTTCTAGATTTATTTCAAGAAATAGCAGAAGTAGATCAAGTAATATGGGATTTGAAAGTTGAAAAACAAAGATTATTAGTCATGTTACAACAATCCAATATTTGATATGTACGTTACTCATTTTTAAAATATTTTGTTATCACCCTGTTGCATCTGAAAGAATAAACAAACGATATTTCACCCTTCCTCTCTCTCATTCCATGTAGCTACGCGTTTTGTTTATGAGGGACGGCCAAAAAGTTGAATTTTTCGACCTTACATAGTTAAAAAAATTATTAAGATGTTGTTCATCTATTTTCTCAAATATAGTCATACAAAGTTGAGTTAATGTGATAATTGTCAACATAAATACAATTACACATTTAAACTTTTTTCTTAGACATCTTTCACAAATATTACTCGATGGTTGACTTTGAGTCACCCCATATTCTAAAAAAGACTCCATTTGTTTGCTATCTTGTTTATCCATTTTTGTCGGACAATATTAACCGTTCCTTAAACTTTTCTCTTCCTTAAATTTTGATCGAGAGATTTATGCAAATAGTTTCTGAAGCCGAAAGACTTTAATCGTGTCCTGACTTATGAGCCGTTCAGTTCTTTCTTACAAACCCTAGTTTTTTAAAAGTAATCTATACATTTTTTTGAACTTTGACTTGAAATTAATTGTAAGAAAACTTTTAGAAAACTTTTATTGTTTTTTTCTTGCCTTTAATTTTCTATTTTTAATTTTGATAATAGTTAAGTTATAAACATGTTCTCAAGAAACGATGAGAAACGCTGTGAAGCAGCAAAAAAATTGAAAGACCAGTTAAGAAAAGAGATGGAAAAGAAAGAGGCAATTAAAAAACAAGAAAAGAAAGAGAAAAAGAATATGTGAATATGTTTGGTTTGTTTGGTAGAAAAAGTGGGTATAAAAAGTTAAAAGAAGAAGACGATTCAGACGACGACAAAAGGGCCGAGGAAGCAAAACGTTTACGAGAACAGACGAAAAAAAGAGAGGAGGAAGAGAAAAAACTGAAAGAAAAACTCGACAAAGATAAGAAGCAGAAAGAAAAAAATTTGATGAGTTTTTAGACATTCACAGAATGAAATTTGTTTTCATTTTGTTCGTTCTACTTCCAATTGTATTGTCATTCGACTTTACAGAATACGACAATGCCGAACCCAATGAGGTGTTAATTTCATCAACATATGCTAACATTTTTATATGAATATTTTTGTTTAGTTTTTCTAGTAATTTCATATAAAAAAAGGACGTATAAGTTATGAAATGTTAATTAAAGAGTTTTTCGGAGATTTCTGAGAAGAAATCTTCGGCACTTTCCCAAAGCGATCCGCAGACCACTTCGCCGCCTTCTGATCTTGACTTAACAACAACGACAACAACAACAACAACACCAAAACCAACAACAACCATCCAACCGATGTCAACCACACCAATTCAAGCTCAAAACTCAACAGTAGCTAGAACCCCGGTGACAAGAACGACCGAAGCTCCACTTCCGACAACAACCTTGCCACGATCGTCAGAAGACAATCGCAGGATGGAGGTAATTGTCACAAGATCCATGTTCAGGTTGATGGATGAAGCTTTCCGCCAACATCTCATATCGTTTGAGCATCGCATTGCAAACCTGGTGTTAATTTGATCAACATTTAAAGTGCATATTTATGTTCTAAATTTTTTTCATTTAAATGTAACCAGAATGTGAGAAAAATTTATGAAAAAAATGCATATAAAAAATGTTGATAAATTGACTTCAGCTAACCAAAAAAGATGAAATGAAGGCCACAATTGAGGAATTCAACCCCACATTTGACGCAAGCTTCTTTGAGAAGGCATTCGAGGATGTTGAGAAAAATGACATTTGGTAAAAATATTTTCAATGTTTTATTACACTTTTTACATCATTTTTTATCATAATATTGATTTTATTCATATCTTTTTTCTAAATTTTGTATCAACATTTCAGTAATTTTGAAAATTTATTTTTCAGGTGGGGAGATAAAACCATCTCTTTCACGACCAAGGATGTTCTCATCACTCTTTCAGTCCTCCTCACCACCAACGTCGTAACCATCGTGACCCTCGTCATCGTCATCACGGTTGTGTGCAAACGTCACGGTTGGAGACAAGAATCGCTTGAAATGTTGCCTATTTCCGCGGACGTGGAGGAGGGCCCGAAAACTGTCATCAAAATTGATGACACGAAATTGAGTGAGGAAACTCAAACTGACAGAAAAGAGGAGGGGGTGGAGGTTGACCCAATCTATTCTGAGATCGCGAAAGCAAAATGAGAAGAAATCTCAATAAAATTGGATCAATGAGAAGAAAACTCAACAAATTGGATTTTTTTGAAGCTTAAAATGATATTTTTTTAATTTAAATGAAGTACTTCAATTTCGTAACCTTGTTTTAGTTTTAAGGACTTTTTAAGCTTCAACAATTTTTAGTTGTTTAAGGTTTTTATATTTTAAAAAATGACATTCCGAATTTGAAACATGTATTTTCACGTATTTTTTATTATCAAACATATTGTACTTTAATTTTAAGATATTTTCTCAAAAATAATTATGCGCATACAAAAATGTTTTTGACAATTCTTATTTTTAACAAAATGGGCAAACATCATAGTATTTTTTGATCACTTTTGATCCATATGGGACACTGTGTATTCCACAGTTAAATAACCATCGTTTGCAATCAAAATGTGACAAAGCTTTTTTCTTTTGAAGGATTGTTGATACATTATGTTTTTTTGATCTAATTGATGCAAAATAATGTCTATAGATTTTGCCTTCTTTAA
>JAIXOW010000215.1 GCA_027486615.1 Oxalobacteraceae bacterium
ATCATCTTGTCAGCGGCTTGGTGCATGGCTAGTAACCTCAACAAGTAGGTCTCCCTCAGCTTCCTGGGCACCAATAGCCTGTTTTTGTACATGATGAAGTCATCAGAATCGATGTACAGCTCGCTTCGATGTTGCCAAAATGCTCTCAACTTTTCCTCCATGCTTGATTTCTCATTCGGGAACCCCATCATGATTGCAGCCTTCAGGGCCACATATTCCGGATCAGTCTGTGAAGCATCCATCACTTCTTGGAGACGTTGGTCGCGGATTGGGGTGGTGGTTTGGTTGATTTGGACAATGTTTTCGAAGCAGCAAATGGACAGGTGGGCTACGTGGATGTTGTTGAGCTCGTCGAGCTCATCCACAGGCTTAGCTTGGGCACATGGGTTTCTTGACAAACTGTCGGCCTCCACGTTATCAGCACCCTTTATCCACTTGGTTTTGAAAGTCAGATGGTCGACCTTCATTTTGAGACGCTGGAGTCTCTTGTTTTCGATTTCCGGCAACGAGTATTTCTCCAAGATCGGGACCAAAGGAGCATGGTCTGTCCAGACTTCGAACTGGGACCTTGGGAGGCCCTCCACGAACATTTTGCACTTGTTTGTGGCCCAGCAGATGGCGAGCAGTTCGAGTTCGATCATGGCATATCTTGTCTCTGCCGGGGACAAAAATCGAGATCCCGCTTGTACAGTTTTCCAGACTCCAGCTTCCACCTCTTGTTTCAACACGAACCCGAGGCCAAACAGCCTCGATGCATCGGCGATGAGCCTTGTGGGCTTCGTGGCGTCGTAGAAAGCCAGGGCTTTCTCTGAACTGAGATGGGTGCGGGCCTTTTCAAAGGCCGTTTGGAATTCTGGCAGCCACTCGAATTTCACACCTTTCTTTAAAAGTCCTTTGAGCGGCATTAGCAAACTGGAAATTTCGTCACTGAAGTTGCAGGTCTGATTTGCAAGTCCCATGAATGATCTGACATCGGTTTGGTTCTTTGGGACAGGGAACTCCGCCAGGGCTTTGGTCAGGGTGGGGTCGATGCGGTACCCACTTGGCGAGAGTAAGAAGCCTCCAAATAGCACTTCTTCTTTGTCCCATTGGATCTTTTTCACATTAAGCGTAATGTTGTTTTCGAGGCACTGATTGAAGAATTGTTCGGTGTTCTCAACGAGCTCTTGGGTTGAAGCCCCACGAAGAAGTGTATCCTCAGTGGCTCGTCGTCCGTCTACAGCTTCGTCGACCGCATTGCCGTAGCTCAGGGTGAAGACGTCGCCCGCTGAGCTCAGGCCCATGGGCAGCCTGCAGTACCTCATTCTACCAAATGGGGTCATGAATGATGTCAGTGCTCTGGATTCTTCATCCAGCTCAATTTGGTGGTACCCCTTGAGTGCATCGAACACTGCGTAGTGTTTTGTCCCCTTGGGGATGTTTCTGACCACCTCCCATGGCGTCAGCTGCGGGTTTGTGGGCCGCCTGACGAACCTGTTGAGCTTTGTGAGGTCCACGCACATCCTGATGTCTGAGGTGTTTTTCTTTGCAACAATTACAATGGGGTGCAGCCACGGTGTGGCTCCAGAGACTTCTTCAATGATGCCCTGGGCCAAGAGTGAGTCGATTTCCTTCCTGAGGGCCGGAAGGAGCGGATCTGGGACATTTCGAGATGCTCCCGTGTTGATGGGGATCGCATCTGGTTCCATGTCGATGTGGTAAAGGCCGTTTTTCATGACCTTGCACTTTCCATCGAACAAAGGTGCATACTTTGGCATGTTCATGAGGGCGTCGAGCTCCGGCCCACGTCCATGGAACACTTGGACGGGTTCAGGGGCGGGCTCGTTGTTGACTTCGTTGACCTCGGCAAAGGGGAAATTGGCAGGGATCAACTTGAACACTTTCAGCACATCACGTGATAGGATTGGTTTCTCCAACCCATCAATTATGAACACTTCCTCAATTGTACTCATGTTCTTGTGACAAACCTGGAACATGGCTGTTCCTAGAGTTTTGAATCTGGATCCGTCAGCTGATTTGGGTGACACTGCAGGTCCGGGCAAGTAGGCATTGCCGGATTGCTTGAGAGTTTGTGGAGACATTGCTGTAATGTTTGCTCCTGTGTCAGGCAGGGCCATTATACTCACTGGCCTGCCATTTTCACAGTTAAAAGTCACATCGATCAAGTCAAGTGGTTTAATGTTTGTGTTGGAACTACAGACATGCAGGTGCCCCAAGTTGCCACTGGTCTCTTCGTTGCCACTGGAGGCTTCGAGCCTGTTGGCTCGACCTCCCGAAGATTTGCACATTTTAGCATAGTGCCCCATTTTCTTACACTTTCCACACTCTCTGTCTTTAGCTGGGCAGGCTTTTCCACTTGGATGTTTTGTGTATCCACACCATCCACACACAGGCCCGCCGGCATCAGGTCTCGAACCTGAACTAGATCTTTGCTGACTTCTTCCACGAGACTGAGATCGGCCTCGTTGTTGATGGCCATTTCCCCCACCTTGGCGTGACTGGCGGTCTTGATTTGTTCGGTCTGACTTGTACTGAGACGTTGCTGCAGCATAAGGATCGGCACTGCCCGGATTGAGCTTTCTAGCTGTTTTGATAGCTTTTTCTTCCTCAATGCAGATATCCAACGCTTTGTGAAATGTCAATTCCGGGTTCTTCATTAGCAAGACTTTGGTCATGGCCTGGGGGATGCTCATGTTGAGCCCCAGTGAGAGCAGGCAGACCCACTCCCTGGGGTTCGTGATCTTCTCGGTGTCACACATCAGGGACATTTCCCACACTTTTTGACCCCACGCCGCAACTGACGAGCCAACGGGGTGCTTGATGTGCAAGGTGTCCATGACGGCCACTAGAGCGTTGGAAGAGTTCTTGACATACTCCTCGATTCGGTTTATGACGAACTCTGGATCCTCTCTCTGCTCTGTTGTGATGTCCTCGCTATTGAGCCACTGGATGGTGGCGTCGGACATGGCGAGGTTGAGCTCGGCTCTCATGGTCTGTGTTTGGTTGCTGCCGGACAAGTCTGCGATGCCGGAGGACTGGATGTAGTATCCCCACTTTGTCTTCCACATGGCAAACTTGTTGCGATCCCCCTCTAAGTCAAATTGAGGGGGTTTCCCTGTTCGTAGATGAATAGATCTGGGTGCAGTTGGCGTTGGCTGGATTCTGAGGGCAGCCATTTCTTTCTGGAACTGGCGGCGGTCTGCGCGAGCTTGTTCTTGCATGCGTTCGTTTGCCAGCCGATTCTGTTCTTGAGCAATTCGGTTTTGCTCTTGCATATTGATTTGGGCCAATCTGTTTGATTCCTGCATCTGATTCATCATCATGGTCATGTACTGCATCATGGGGTCCCCGCCAGCCGGGATCGGGATTATCGCGGGCATGGGTGCGGGCGTGAACGTGACGGCCCCTGGACTCAAGTTAGATTTTTTCTTACTTGGTTTTGATGCAGTTTGGTTGATGACAACAACGTTGATGTCGTCCACGTGCTCGTGGTCGATGTTGTCACCGTTGTTGTCGTCCTCGGTGTTATCGGCCTCAATGCCGCCGATTCCCTCACCGTTGCGCTCCTCATTTCCGAGGTCGTCTTGGCCAAACATATTTTGATCATCATTTTGATCATCACCATCTTCGTACTCACTTTCACTATCGCTTGGTGAGGTCTCAGGCCACTTCTGGACCAAGTGTGGGAATGTGACCTCGGACGCCACGGATGTGTCGTCTTTGTCATCGTTGCCTTGGCTGCGGAGCTTCCTGCCGGAGGCATTGGCAGCGGCCACGTTTTTGGACATGATGGTTTGACTTGTTTGAACTGTTTTCCTGACTCGTAATACGCCAGTCGCCAGCACTAATTTTCAGAGCTTGAAAAAGAGGGCTGTTGACAGGTGTAAGACGTTTGTTTGCCCGGAATTTGACTTCCTCCAGAACTGGAACGAGTGGGGTAGGAGGTCTGGTTTTGCTAAGACCAGGCGCTGACTATTAAACCACCGAATTTGAGACAAATTCGAACCAATCAGGGCTGCTTATTTGGTTCCTATGAATTTGGGTCAGTTGTAGTTGAGGACGGCGCCTTTGCTAGTGGCGTCGTTGGTGTAAGTGTTGGTCGCGGCATACAATAACAACAAATTAGTGATCTTTCCTCTCACTGAATTGCTTGTTTCCTCTGTATGCTTACTTGGTGCGGTCTGATAACACTGATAGGACACTACTTTTCCTTCGCACAAACTTCACTGGTTTTAATAACGGTTATATCTTACGAATTACTGGCCAGACCTTCGCTCGATTCCGGAACTTGACCCAGGTGTTGGTTTTGATGTAGGAGACGGTCCTGTGATTGCAGACTTGCACGTAGTTGATGTTGAGATGGTTCGAAACTTAGGCAAAGTTCGAATACTTCGTCGCCATGTAAATATGCCCTGTTGCTACTTGGACTATATTACACAGGTGGTTATCTAGAATTAACCTGACTAGGTATCTGAGTAAAACAAATGACAATTAGTTTTACAATAGTTTTATTATCTTGGATCAGAGTAACAAACTAGAACAGAACTGGAAAGCAACTGATGAATATAGAAATATTCATTTAACACCTAAACACAAATGTTTGATACACAACAGCATTTTAATTGTCTAGGGAATTGATTCAAACACAAGCTGTTTGAAGCATCAGCATCTGGGCGGCAGGGTTGCCAGATGTCTACACTAGGCAGGGTGTGAGACCCTATCATGCCTTTTTCCTTTCAAATTTAACTAGAAGTTCAATTTTACAATGGACTATACTGAGTTTAAAATGTTTTAAGGATGGAATGGGATGACATTAAAATATGATTTAAAATATGGATCGCAATGGGCGATGTTATCAAATACACATGAATACACAGAATGCACGAACATTTATAAATCTTCATCGTGAATCTTCATCATAGATACAAACAATGTCTTTCAGTTGTTATACTGGAGAAGGTTAGGCACGAACCTCACGATGGGTTTGATGGACCTCTTGGGTCGGTTGTTTAATGCAGGGGCAGCCCCAGACTCACTGGACTGCTCCCTGAGCCTTGGCCTCTCTTCTGGGCGAGGTTGCAGCTCTGGCACACGCACTGGCTGTCTTGGGGGCACAATGGGTTTCACTGTTTGGGGTCTGAGGAATTTCCGGTTTCTCCTGTAAGTGACCCCGTTGTCATCGTCCTTGATGAAGTACTCGCGGTCATTTGCCGCGAACTTCATGACGGTGGCCGTCCTGGTCCACCTTCTTGTAGTTGGGTGTTGAACAAACACCTTTTGCCCCGGTTGAAGGAGTTCCAACTCCTTACCTCTTTCTTTCTTTTGCAGTTTCCTCACGTTTTGGGATCGGAGCTCCACCGCGAACCTGTGGGCCGGCTTGAGGCTGGCCCTTGTCATTGGCAGCGAGTCCCTGATGTCTCTGCCGAATACCAACTGTGCGGGAGACATGTCGATGGGCTTCCGGGGTGTGTTTCTGAACATCATCAGTCCGGCCACCATACTTTG
>JAIXOW010000134.1 GCA_027486615.1 Oxalobacteraceae bacterium
AAAAAAATTATCAAAGAATCTCAAGAAATATTGTGTATATAAGAAAAATTTCAATTGCATTTTAATTTCAATATTTGTGTTTGAAAAACATTATCAGTATTTTCAGATTAAAAAAAAAATATTTTCGAATGTAGAAAAAGATATATATGCTGAGCTTGTTACGTATTTTCAGTCATGTAAGATTTATGCTGAGCGCGAAACAAATTTAAACCCAGTGTAAAAAGAGTTAATTTTAAGTACATAAAAGTAACAAAATTAATTGTGTAATTAGTATTTTGTTCAAGGTACAGTAATCCCAGATTCAAATTTCAATTTCAATTTTTTTTGCAGATTGCATAGAAACGTGCAAAACATACAGTCCTCTAATTAGTAATACAAGGTACAGACGACACTGACTGACACAAGACAAACTGGATAACTTTGCAAGGTTCATCTTTGCAAACGACAGTGACAGTGACAGTCAAAACAGCGAAGACAGCGAAGTCAAACAAGAAGAACTTCCTTACGAAGAAAGAAAGGAAGACTTCAATCCAGACATGGCGCCTCCAGAAGGGGCACAAGCTGAACCTGAAACAGTTCAGGAGGCAAAAAGAGCCTTGACAGCTTCGAAAAGAAATGTGACCCGACATATCAACTATGTCGAGAACCACATACAAAATGAATCTCCGGACGTCCCCTCAAACCAAGTAAAGGCTAAGCTATTGGTGGAGCAACTAGATTTAAACGTTGACAAATTCCAACAATGCATTGACGCCCTGGAGAGATTGGGAATTGACCCAAAAGATGATATCGAACGTTACGAAGAACGTTGGATTCAAACAAAAGTAGACTACGCTGACTGGACTTCACGAATCCCAACACCCGAAAAAACTAATGGAAAGGTGATTATTGGAAGAAATTTCAACATCCAAAAAGAAATCCCAAAATTTTTCTCAGGAGAAAAAGACAATAGACAATATTACAGAACGTGGCGTATGAAGTGGGACGAGGCAGCAAAAGAAATGACCGCCCTTGGATACTCCAAAGCAAAACAGCTTTGTGAGTTGAAGATGGTGGTGGAGGGAGAGGCCTTACGATGGATCGAAGGCCTACCCGAGGATGGAGACAACCTCGACGCAGCCCTCCATCTACTAGAAGAGCATTACAAGAGCAACATAAGGGATGTCCTAGACATCCTAAAAGATCTATATAAGGCAACCGAGATGGTGCCAACAAAAGAGTCACTGACTCATGGCCTACAAGTCGTTCTGCTAGCTCGCCAAGCCTTGGCTGGTACAAAGCTAACGCCACTGGAGATTTGTGACCTTCATTTGATGATTTTAGCAGAGAAATTGCTATACCCACGCTTAGATAGAGAGTGGGAAGACATCAAAAACGCAAACAAAGACCCAACGAAAGCCATGGGGACAACAGCAGGCTTAAACGAATGGGAAGAATTAATGAGATTGGAACTCAAAAAGGTCACAAAAATACAAGAGAAAAAAGAAATCACGAAGAAAGAACATGAGAAGAACAAACAAGAAAATGTTAAGAAAAAAGAAGACAAGAAACCAGGTCAAAATCCGTCAATACCAGGTGGGTTCTCAGGTCAACGAAAAGATCAAAAGCCCCACAAAGACGGAAATAATTCACAGAATAAAAAATTCTGTGCAGGTTGCAATGAAGCTGGTCATTGGCTTGTGCATTGTAACCACTTTACGAAAACCCTGAAGACAGGAAAAGAAAGAAGAGAATTTTTGAAAGGCAAGAATGCATGCAGAAATTGTTTACGTTCAAACCACAAAACAAGTGAATGCAAGATTCCTTCACAATGCAAATGTGGAGTGGCAGGACACCACAGACTGCTTCATGAAGATCGTGAACCAAAAGGTGCCGCATCTACACAAAAAGAAGATCCATCATCGGATGAAACAAAATTGTCTTACGCAATCAGGACAAAGGGAAAGGATGGTAACCCAATCCTTCAATCATGCCTGGCTCACTTGCTAGGTGAAAAAGGTGAAAAATTCGTGGCACGAGTTTTCCTAGATCCAGGATCCGAAGTGACTCTGATAAGAAGAGACTTTGCCCAAATTGCCGGACTAAAAGGCAAAGACGTAACTCTCCAACTAGCAGTTGCAGGCGGTGGAGTTACAGAACAGACAAAAGAAATGGAAGTCGCGTTCCAGCTTCAAAGCATGGATTTACGCTACGTGACACCAAAAATGGTCGCAACAACGACGAAGACAATTACGAAGGACTTGAGAGCGGTAGATGTATCCACAGACAAGTTTGAGCATCTCAAAAACATCAAGTTCACGGAACACTTCCCAAGAAGAGAAGTACAAGTAGATATCCTCATTGGAATCAATCACTACACCGCACTCATCACCGGTGAAGTGATAAAAGGAAAGCCAGATGAGCCTGTGGCCCTCGCAACCAAATTGGGCTACGTGCTTGCAGGTAGTGCTTGACTACCACCCATTGTCATGGCTGTAACAAACAATAAATCCATGACAGTAAAAAACTTAGAACGTTTCTGGGACCTAGAAAGTCTTGGAATCGAAGAAGATTGTCAACAGTCAAACATTACAAAGGACGAGAATGATGCCCAAAATTTGCAAGATAAATTGACATTCTACAATAAAGAAGAAAAAAGATGGACTACAAGTCTGCTATGGAAAGAAAATCCCCCAAACCTGGGAGATAACAAAGCTAAAGCATTAGCAATTTTAAAACAAGTAGAAAACGGAGCCTTAAAACGAGGTTCGGTTGTTGCCGTTAATGCAGCGTTTCAAGACATGATTGACGGAGGATTCGCAGAAGAGGTTCATGAAGAAGAGGAACCAAAGAATGTCCACTACCTACCTTGCCACGCAGTGTACAGGGAAGATCATGACACCACGAAGACCAGGATTGTTTTGAATGGTGCATCGATCACACAAAGTGGAAAATCTATCAACGAGTGTCTTTACCAAGGTAGATGCTTGTTGCCGGAAATCAATCATGTTCTACTTAGATGGAGAATGTATCTAATCGCATTTGTGTTAGATATTTCAAAAATGTTCCTAAGGATTAAACTTCAATATGGAACTGACTATTTAAGATTTTTCTGGAGATTCTGTGAACAGCATCTCCCACCACGCATCTTCAGAATGATTGTGGTGACATTCGGCATCATTTCATCACCATTTCAAGCGGTGGATGTGGTTCTCAAGCATGCAGATATGTTTGAAGAAATCTTTCCTCTAGCAGCAGAAGAAGTCAGATCACAAATATACATGGACGACGTTCCGGGTGGTGATAATGAATTTGAAGAAGCAAAACAAAAAATTGAAGAATTATGGAATTTTTTCCAAGAAGCAAGTATGATGCCACACAAATTTGCATCAAACGTACCAGAAATTCTAGATTCTATTCCTGAAGCGAATAAGAATCCAAACACTAAGATCAAAGTGTTAGGAGTACTGTGGGACTCCAAAACTGACGAATTAACGTTTGATATCAAGATCAAGAAAGAAGAAAACCAAGATTCAAGAATTGAAGATAGTGATACGAAGAGATCATTTTTAGAAGAAAGTGCAACAATATTTGACCCTCTTGGGCTATTGTCACCATTTGTAATGAAAATCAAACTCCTATTCCAAAAAGTTTGGTTGTCGGAAGAAAAAGAAACTGACAAAAAGAAAAAAGGTTGGGACACGAAACTCTCACCAGAAATTCAAAAGGAATGGAATAGTCTAAAAGTGGAACTCCAAACCCTTAACACAATTTCTGTTCCAAGATGCTTTTTCACAAAAGAACAAAAGAAACCAGAGAAATTAAAACTTTTTGCTTTTGGTGATGCCTCGAACAAGGCATACGCAACTTGCATTTACCTTGTTGGAATACATAGAGATGGTTCCTACAGCAGAAATTTAGCAATATCGAAAACAAGAATTGCTCCAAAGAAGATGGTTGAAAAAACAGAAGAAACATTTTCAATTGTTAGACTGGAACTTCTAGCAGCATTGATAACTGCTAGAGCAGTTACCTACGTGAAGAAAGCTTTCGAGAAAAAATACAACATTGAGGAAACCCATTGCTTTACGGATTCCTTAATAAACCTGTATCGTATCAAGAACGGTCCAGAAAAATACAAGTTGTGGGTAGCAAATAGATTGGCTGAAATATTATCCCACACAAAACCAGAACAATGGAGACACTGTGCAGGTCCGCAAAATCCAGCAGACCTACCCAGTAGAGGCATCAGTGCAGAAGAACTGAAAAACTCAAAATTGTGGTGGAATGGACCTGACTTCATCACAAAGGATCCATCAGAGTGGCCCTCAAGTGCTGACATCAAGATATCTGATGATCCAGAAACAAAGAAAAATTTAGGAGAAATAAATTTCCGAGAATTGTACTTAACAAGTGCAGCTACAAATCCTGATGTAACAAAGAGTACTCGGATTAATTTTGAATTTGTTTTATCACTTATTCAAAGATTTGAAAAGTGGTCAAAAATGATCACCATGCTAGCTTTTATCCTCAGATTCGGATTAAAAGACCATGCAAAATTCAAGAAACAACCAAGAATTTCCACAGAAGAGTGGAGGAAGACTCAAGAATTTGTATGGAGTATGACGCAACGTCACAACTTCAAAGAAGACTTTCAAAGACTATTGGAAGGAAAGAAAGTAGCTGAAACCTCAAAACTTTCATGCTATAACCCAGAAATGGACCTAAATAGTTTCACGATTAGGTCTAACACAAGACTTCGACTGAGCAACTTGCCAGAAGTGACAAGAAAGTCAATCATACTGCCAAAAAATTGCCCAATAGTCGAAAAATACATTTTGTTCCGACATGAGTTGCATCAACATGCCCAGACTGGCTACCTGCATGCACTCATGAAAGATAGGTTTATCCTACCTCAAGGTCGAAACCAAATAAGAAAAGCGATACACAAGTGTTGCAAAAGGGGTTGCATTCAACCAAGACAATTGGAACAGCAACAAGCTCCCCTACCAGCTGAGAGGATAGATGACCCAGCTCCATTCGTCAATGTTGCGGTGGACTTGTTTGGCCCTCTCATTGTTCACCACAGGTGTGACCTAGAAAAGTGTCCACATACCAATGAATCCAAAGTTCATGTGGCACTATTTACGTGTTTCCACTCCAGAGCAGTGCATCTTGAAATTGTGGAAAACACAGGAACAGAAGCATTCCTCAATGCTTTTAGATTGTTCTGCTCCAGAAGAGGAGCGCCGGAACAAATCTACTCTGACAATGCCAAAGGTTTTACGGCTGCGTCAAAAGAAGTTCGCCGATTATACCGGTCTGTAAATTGGGACACGGTTGCAAAAGAAGGCGTGAGAAAGAACATAAATTGGTTCTTCTCATGTGAGAAAGCCCCTCACCAAAATGGTTTGTGTGAGAGACTTGTCCGAACTGTAAAAGCCCCACTCAGAGTTGTGGTGGGAAAC
This sequence comes from Oxalobacteraceae bacterium, assembly GCA_027486615.1. Taxonomy (GTDB): domain Bacteria; phylum Pseudomonadota; class Gammaproteobacteria; order Burkholderiales; family Burkholderiaceae_D; genus Pernthalerella. The sequence continues at coordinate 5,448 of JAIXOW010000134.1, forward strand.
GCAAGATTAACACTTACTCAACTCAGAATAATTCTAGCAGAAGTTGAAGCTATTGTGAACAACAGACCTTTAGGAGTCACATCAAATGACCCTAATGATCTAACCCCTATTACACCAATGGAATTGGTTAATGGACGTAGGTTGGAAAATTTGCCAGATCCAAATGCGCGAAGAAATGTAACCTCCTTCCAGCACTTATGGCGGAAGAGGCAAGCGGTTTTAAACGGATTCTGGACAAGATGGTCCAAAGATTACCTTATAGAACAGAACATAAGGAAAAAGTGGCCAACACCCACCCAAGATGACCTAATTGGAAAATTAGTACTCATTCGAGAAGACAACAAATTGTCAAGAAACGACTGGAAAATAGGAAGGGTTATAGAAGTACATCCCTCCAAAGATGGTCTAATCAGGAATGTGACCGTCAAAACTCCAACGTCAACACTTCGAAGACCTGTGCAAAAACTTGCACTCTTTGAAAATTATTAAATTAGAAGAAATTCCTAGACGTCTAGAACGACGATCTCACAGATAAAAGAGAAGATAGAAGATTAGAAAAAAGCAGAATGAAGAGCAAATAACGAAGAATGAAGACAGTTCGTAAAAAAAAAAAAAAAAAAAAGCTTGTACTTTT
>JAIXOW010000206.1 GCA_027486615.1 Oxalobacteraceae bacterium
AGAAGTTAGGCCTATCCAAAAAGGACCTTGAAACGGAGACCCGCAACCCCTCTACAGCCAACGGGTCATCTCTCTACGTTGTAGGACGAACGGTGCTGAGCGTAACTCTCGGCAAATACACAACCGAGGTAATCGCGTTTGTCATCAACAACTTGGCGAGAACAATCCTCTCGCTTAAGTGCCTAAAGGCCTTACGCCTTGTGCCAGAGGACTTCCCCCATACTCAGGTCAGTGCTGTCCAGATGCCCAGCCACGCACCAACCACAGTCCGGACAGGATACCCGGAACTAGACCAGTTGATCGCAAGATACCCTCGAGTCTTTGATGGCAAGTGCAAAGCAATGAAAGGAGGCCCTCATCACATCGAACTGGAAGACAACGCGACCCCGGTCTCTACAGGTGCAACACGAAATGTTGCTGAGCCCTATCGCGCATCCCTCCAGGCACATCTTCAAGACCTCGTGGAGCAGGATATCATTGAGCCTGTCCAAGGTCCGTCAGCCTGGCTGCACCCAATCGTTGTTGTCCCCAAGAAGGACGGCAACATCAGGCTTTGCGTGGACTTCACCAAGCTGAACAAGTACATCAGACGTCCGGTGAACCCGCAACCAACACCATGGGAGACAGTACGTACACTCCCTCACGGAAAGAAACATTTTGCAGTTTTTGACGCCCTCAAGGGGTACCATCAGATTGAATTGGATGATGAGTCAAAGGCCCTCACTACATTCCTCACTCCCTTTGGACGCTACCGCTACAAACGTCTACCCTTTGGCGAATCAGATGCAGGAGATGTTTTCACCATGCGATACGGAATCGCAGTTGACAAGAGCACTGGCGGTAGGAGAGCAACGGAAGACACACTCCTGATCGCAGATACGGAACGGGAGCTGCTGGATAATGCTGAGGAGTTCTTCAAGGCCTGCGACGACAACTGCATCACCCTGAACACTACAAAAATCCAGTGGAATAAAGAAGAAGTTCTTTTTGGAGGATTCCTCCTCAACAGCAAAGGTTACCAAATAGATCCAGTGCTTTACAGAGCCCTGGCAGAGTTCCCCGTGCCAAAGAATGGCACAGACCTGCGCTCTTTCTGCGGTCTGGCTAACCAGTTGTGCAACTCATCAGATGACATCGCAAAACTTCTATCCCCACTGAAGCCTCTTCTTAAGAAAGGAGTCAAGTTCGACTGGCTCCCAGAACACCAAGCGGCATTCGATGTGGCCCGTCAACATCTGAGCTCTGCCAAAACACTCACCTACTATGACCCGTCACGTCGTACACGCCTCATCTGTGATGCTTCACGTCTGTTTGGTCTCGGCTTCATCCTGAAGCAAGAAGTACAAGGCGTCTGGAAGCCTGTTCAAGCAGGAAGCCGTTTCCTGAGTTCAGCCGAGTCCAGATATGCTATGATCGAATTGGAGTTGCTCGCCATTGCATGGGCAGCCCAAAAATGCGCAATGTTCATTGATGGTCTTCCAAGGGACCGTCTAGAAATCTGGACCGATCATCAGCCGCTGGTACCAATCCTTGAAAGATACAGCCTTCCTGACATCAACAACAAACGCCTCCAGCGCCTCAAGATGAAGATCACGCACCTACAGTACACCATCAAATGGGTGAAGGGAAAGGAAAACATTGAAGCAGATTGTTTGTCCAGAGCCCCTCACGCCAAACCACGTCTTTCAGATCAGCTCGATGAAGATGAAGATGAAGGAGCACACATTGCTCTTGTTCAACTCCTTCAGGTTGACACTCTGGAGCTACGTGACGAACGCCTGAAGGAACTCAGACGTTTCGCTGAAGAAGATGAAGAATACAAGGCCGTTACAAGGCTAGTCAGCCAAGGCCAAGAAGGAGAACGTCACGAGTGGCCCGAAAACCTCAGACAATACTTCCCGTTCAAGGATGATCTTTACTTTGACCAGGATGGTTTCGTGGTTTACAATCAAAGGCTATTTGTCCCTTCGCAACTTCGTCAAACATACCTCAAACGTCTCTTGGCCATGCACCAAGGAGCACACAAGATGGAAGAAAGGGCCAAGAAATCGTTCTGGTGGCCTTACATCTCAAGAGACGTCAAAAATGCAGCACTCTCCTGTCAGTCGTGTGTGGAACGTGCACCGTCGAATCGTCCAGAACCAGAAGTTCATCACGAGCAAGCCATCTACCCTTTCCAATTCCTCCACATCGACCTGGCCCAATACGGAGGTCGATACTTCCTCGTCACTGCCGACCAGTACTCCGGCTACATCAACATCTTCGAATGTGGCAAGACTGCAAGTACAAAACAGGTGACTGATCACCTCTTGCAGGTCTTCTCCTCATTTGCAGTCCCTGTCACAATTTACTCTGATGGCGGCCCACAGTTCATGGCCGGAGAAGCAAGGGTCGACGCATTTGAATTTGGCAGATTCTGCCAAGAGTGGGGTGTTCAACACATCACGTCGTCGCCTCACCACCCTCAATCAAACGGTCTTGCAGAAGAAGGAGTCAAGGAAGCCAAGAAGCTCATTGCAGCTACCTTCAACTGGAACACCAAGGCTTGTCATAAGTCAGACTTGGCTGCAGGCCTCCTCCTCTTCAGAAACACGCCAAGGTCTCCCACCAACCTCAGCCCAAATGAAATGGTCTTCGGTCGCATGGTGCGAGACAACCTGCCAATCTCTCGAGCTCACTTCCACCCCTCAGCACGCTACGAAGTGGAAAAGCGTCTTCGGGAAGTTCATGAGCTGCGAGACAAGCAAAATGCCAAAACGGATCACCTTCAACGGAACGCCCTCCCTCTCCTGCATCCAGGTCAACGAGTTCGCGTCCAAGATCCACACTCCAAACGTTGGACACAGAGTGGTATAGTTCAGAACTTTGGTTGTAATGAGCGTGAGTACATGGTCAAGTGCGACCACAATGGTAAGACCTACCGACGTAACCGGCGCTTCTTGAGGCCAGAATGGGTCCTGCCAGAACCACCTCCTTCTCAACCAGTCCAACCACCGCCGCTCCAACGCCAACATGAGGACACACCTCAACCCAGCAAACCAACACCTCCTACCCAGGCACCGATCAGGCCGGCTCTACGCCCTGCCGGATTGTCACGCCCTAAACGAGAAATCAGATTGCCAGTTCGGTTCCGAGAAGACATTTGAAGATCAGAAGAAGAAACATGAATAACCTGTGAAGAATAAATACTGTGAAGATCCGGGTTATCATTACATTTTCATGCAATTTCCTTTAGTTTTTCTTTTTCTCATTTCATGCCTTTCTAAATATTTGTTGTTTTTGCATTTTGTCTCCAGAAATTTGTTGTTTGTGCATTTTGTCAGATATTAACATTTACGCATTCCCTTCCCTGGCATTTGTAAAACAAAAGTTTCAATTGTCATTTCTGCAAAGCCACTTGGCTACCTTCAAGCTATTCTTGCGCTTAACTTTCAGTTAAAGCTTGAGGGGAAAAAGGGATGGAGAGTCCTATGGTTCCTCCCTTTTCTAGAGTCCTATGGTTTCTCCCTTTCTAGAGATCTATGGATCAAAACAAAATACCTTGTTCACTTTCCTTCCTCCCAAGGTAAAAACAAGCATGCTGTTAGAAACAGCTGACACTTCCTTTTCCTCTCTCTCATTTTAAACACATGTGCATATTTCTCTATCTCTGAAAATATATCTTGAGCTCTACTTCTACTACTTCTTCATTTCCTCACAACTGGACATCAGGTCCACTAACAGTTTGGGGATAGTGCAGGTTGACCAGCAACCAACCTACACATGGCGACTGAGATTTTGAACTGAAAACGCGTGCAAGGATCAAGCCATCATTCAGGTCATCACCCAGCTCAAGCACAAGTAAGAGAGAGAGTGAGTTTAAGTCGAGCAAGGCGTCTCGCAGAGCATTACAAAAAGTTTTAATTCCCTGCGGGGTCGGAATTTAACCATCAGGGTTAGATTCTCAGGTCGGGAGCCCCCACTTAGCTCAGGTGGCCCGTCAAACGTGTTCTGTCGCGTCTAAGTCTCAAGTCCTGTGCTCAGGCGAGCGGCTCACGGGAGTCGTTGACGGCAATTCGACCAGGTGGGCACCTGGGTTGTCTACCAGACAGGTCAAAAGTCTGAAGCTCGAGTGCCAGTGCGGCGTCGTGGAACTACACTGAGGTGTAGGGGGGCTCGTGTCAAGTTTAACGGCACTGCCCGCTTCATCATCGATTGAAACCAACATCTGCAAAGGAGTAGTTCATGTCAAGACGTCGCCAGACTAACAGAGTTCACGAATCTACACAAGCGGACTTTTCTGACGACAGCATGGATGACCAAGATGCAGGAGGGGATCAGGCAGCTGGTGATCACCATCAGGAGGATGACATCAACGTGAACCCCGCAGACGACAACATCGAAGATCAAGAAGACCTTCAGGCCCTGGAGGATGCCGAAGGAGCATTGCTACAGCTCCAGCAAAACCCGCCAGTACAAGGAGCTGACCAAATGGCGCACATGATGGCCATGATGATGCACAACACAAGTCTACAATTTGCCCAGATGCAGGTCAACTTTGAGCGCTCCCGCCGGGATGACCGGAGAGCGCGACAAGAAGAACGAGAACGTTTCCAGGCTCAACTTCGTGAACTTCAAAAGGAGAAAGTTGCAGGTAGTTCAGCATCTCGTTCAGTACGCCCACCACAATTCGACCTCGAGAAGGACCAAACCAGTTTTCTCACATGGAAGTCACGCTGGGAATATCACGTCAGCGAGTTTGACTCCATCAAGGACCCTGTGGCCCGAGCAAAAAGAAAACGCGCCACACTCCAGCAAGCCCTGTCAGACTTCACACTCAAATGGATCCAGAATCAGGGATTTACACCGGCAAACATGGAGAATGCCGATTTCATCATCCGACAGTTGGAACTCTACATCAAAGGAGCAACCAACCCCCTCGTCCAGGTTACCAAACTCTTGTCTAGGAAACACACACCTCCAGAATCTGTAGAAGCATACGTCACGGATGTCAAGGAGCAGCTGAAGTTGTGCGAGTTTGATACAGTCAAGGACGTTGGAAACTACATTGCAATGCTGTCACTGTGCTGCAACATCGGATACGAAGATATGCGCACAAAACTGTTGCTCGAGAAGAAGCTCACGTTCGAGCGGGCTGTTGAGATATGTCTCCAAGAAGAGAAAGCATTGAAGACTGCCAAGATTCTCGCCCAAGGTGTGGCCCCAACTACAGCCAACACTACAAGTATAAATGCTACATCCGCGTACAGAAGGGATCGTGGCAAGCAGCAGCAACTACAGCAGCAACAACAGCGTGGACGCTCTCAGTCAAGAAACAGAGGAGCTAATCCAAGTACAGCCCAGATGAAGAAGGATTCAGCCTGCTTTTCATGTGGACAAGTAGGCCATCGCCCAAAAGCACCGGAGTGCAAGGCCACTGATCAGAAGTGCAAAAACTGTGACAAAGTTGGCCATTTTGCCAAGGTCTGCATGTCACCCAAGAATTTGGGGGATGGACCCCAATCGCACTCCGTTATCCTCAACTACTTGATGTCCGTCAACAACACAGACATCGACCCTCTGGAGAACATCGACGTGACTATCTCAGCCAAGCAGGGAGCAGCCCTCCAGATTGCAGCTCTTCCAGATACAGGAGCTAACGTTACATGCATCAACCCAGAGACTGCCAAGAAGTTAGGCCTATCCAAAAAGGACCTTGAAACGGAGACCCGCAACCCCTCTACAGCCAACGGGTCATCTCTCTACGTGGTAGGACGAACGGTGCTGAGCGTAACTCTCGGCAAATACACAACCGAGGTAATCGCATTTGTCATCAACAACTTGGCAAGAACAATCCTCTCGCTTAAGTGCCTAAAGGCCTTACGCCTGGTGCCAGAGGACTTCCCCCATACTCAGGTCAGTACTGTCCAGATGCCCAGCCACGCACCAACCACAGTCCGGACAGGATACCCGGAACTGGACCAGTTGATTGCAAAGTACCCTCG
>JAIXOW010000259.1 GCA_027486615.1 Oxalobacteraceae bacterium
ATTTTGTTCAATGGAACACAGGATCATACGTCCTGAATGTTAATGACCTTGATGTTAATGCCAATATTTAAGTTTTCAAACTACAAACAATATTACGTACATAGTCACATTTTAGTCAAACCAACCAAACAAAGTCAGTTCTAATTTGTGATAGTTAAAAATTGTTTAATTTCTCACCTAAGTACCAACAATGTAATTCATTAGGAAAATAATATGTTCACCGTTAAGTGTTAAGTTATGCATTTGGAAAGTGATATATAAATCAATGGTAATGGTAATGTTTAGATAAAACGGCTGTATCCTGTCTGTGTGATTTAAAGTGATTTAAGATTTAAAGATGCTTGTAAAATGTAAATGCCATTACGCGGAACCGTTAATAAATACGCTATTTCCTATTGTTCAATAATTGTTCAGGTCAATGACGATGACAATGATGATGAAGATGAGCCAATGGCGGCGGAAGAAGTATGCATTGTTATAGACATTTTCCATTTTCCACTTCGAAATAGTTGTTAGGGCCGTTGCCATAAGTAGTAGATAACATAGTAGATAACTTAGTTAGTTCATTGGAAAATAAAGGCTATAACACGGCATGGCATAACAGGATTTTGAGGACCCTTTCCCAGATGTTGACTGGTGCATCACGACCCCCGTCAATTTCCAGCCTAGGCAGCCGGCAAACTTGAGCGAAGACGAGAAGCAAATCGTTTTAGGCCTTCCTGATGACATGAAGGAACGCATAAGCCACGCTTTGCGATTCATGATCAGTGAACATATTGTGGATCTTCTGCCAGCCTTTTCAGCTTTCAAACTGAAAATGATTCCGCGTAAGTTACTACGTTACCGTATAAGAAGTATACCATGTATACCGCATAAGAAGTATTTTGTGTGTGACCATATTAATGTACTGATGCATTTTCCACTCGTTTTTTTACAGCTTTTATCTTCAACTTTATGTACGGGATGCTGTCAAGGGACAACGAAACCGTGAGGGACAGATTTTTCCGCATACTTTGGATCGCCACACTCATTTGGAAACTGTCAGAGACTCCAGTTGATGAGCAAAGTGAGCACATGGAGATGTTACTTGCCGAAGCTAAGCTCACAAAACCCGACGGAACTCCAAGAACGACGCCTCAAAAAAGGAAAGCAAGTGATGCCAGCAGCGAGACACACACTCCCAAGAAGAGGAAAGCCAGCGATGCCACCACTACAAAGGAAACTTTCGAAAAAGTGAAGATCAAAATGAAATTTCCCATCAAGAAAAGCAAGAAGAAATGAATTATTTTTCTAAGACATCAACAAATATGTACCTCTGTAAAATTTTCCAATGAACTTTTAGGTCTACAATGAGCTTTTAGGTCTACCATGACGTATATTTAGGAATTTTAGAAGAAATTTTTTAAAAATTATATCAAAGCAAGTGATGAAATCAAATCAAATCATATAACATATGTGCCATATAACATACTTAGACGAAACCGTAGAAACAAATTAAGGGCATACGTATTAATTTTTGGTCATATTATCGTGCCCTGTGCTGTGACCCATGTGATTGAATCTAATCAATTTTTTCTTTCTTTTAGAATCTTTTTCTTATCTGTTGTTATTATTCTAATCTCTGCATTACATGTACATAAATATTCTAAGAATAAATTTGTTTGAGAATTACAAGAAATACGTATTTACTTATTACATCTATCGCGAGATGAAAACTAGCTCCAGACCTTTAGGGAACCCGCCATCGAAGGATTATCATAGACATACCGTTATAGACGGATTTTGTTTTGTTTGTTGTTCTTACTCCCCACCCCCCACACCCTTTTTGCATACCTTGTTTTCAACAAGGAAGAGTCAAAAAACGTGTTTGCCAAGGCGAAGAAGGTAAAAAAAAAATTCTTTTGACATTTAAATAAGAAAAGACTTTAAAAGTAGACATTTTCTTAGTTTTTTTTTTAAATTGCAGATGTCTTCATCAGCCATCCCGTTCCCTTTCACTCCGTTGCGTCCCCTGAGTGTAGATGAACTCCGGTGGACTGTTTGCTTCTACCTTCCTAAGCATAGCGACGGTAGCCGGAAGCGTTTGACCCGCCTTGAAGCGCAAGTTACTCTTATCAGAGCTATTGCAACTTCCATGTCCGCAAAGTTGTATCAGGCGAAGCACGAGTACTTCCGATGTGAGAAGGCCAAGGAGAAGATCAACCGCAGCACTGAGAAACTCATCGAGTACTACAATCTTCCAGACAAGGAGGGCTTTCAGAGGATCGCCAGGATGTACCTCCAGAAGAGAAGCCTCTTAAACATCATTCTGTATGTCCATGCAAACGAGCCTGAGGTTACAAAGCCGCGCTGGAATGCATTGAAGCTTGTGGACGACCTCATCGAGGATGACACGAACGAATGGATGGAGATTCTCGACTATGTGGAGACCATGAAAAATCCAGACTATTTGAACTAAAACTGATGATTGATGCTTAATAAATGGATGGAGCAACATAACCTATTAACGCACTTATTTCATTATAGTCCATATACCGCAATAGACGTTTTACAAGTATAGTCATAGCGGGTTAGGGCAAGTGTAATCCTTCGATAGCGGGTTTCTTAATACACCAATTCGATCCCTCTATAACGGTATATCTATGATTAAAAAAGGCTTATGGATTGGATGTCATGTATTTATTTACAGATCTATTCCAAAAAAATACAGAAAGTTTGTGAACTCCGGCATCTATTCGTGGCTGTGGGGTTGCTTCGGGTTCTTGGCTGGCCCTCGAGTTATGACCACTCCATTGCGCTTGCAAACGTAGGCCTTGTGGGTGCAGCCGGCTGTTGCACAGACGTAGTGGGTCCCCCAATATCGGTCTTTCGGATCCTGTTTGGACTCGTCCAACCTGTAGTTGAAGCCGTCCTTCGTGATGATCTCTGGCGGCGGAGCATTGCTTAACATCAGCAATTCAAAGAGGTCAACTTGCGTCCCAACCGAGACAGTTGCTTTGGTCCCCGGAGCAAGCGAAGCCTTGCTTGCCGATCGTGTTTTTGGCATTTTAGATGAATGAGCCGTAATCAAAATTGCAAACCTTACTTGTAAGTGCTGAAACTTGTACGTATGCGCTTATCTAAACGTACGTTGGTTGTAACAAGGTATGCCTTTTGTTCCTCACCAGTTGTAAACAAACAACAAACAAGACCATACAAGTTTGGTACTGTACTTCCTATCTATATTACGTCAAAAGCGGTATCAATCTAACTTAATTTAAATCCCCGGAAAGGAATCATGGCTTCACAAGATCGTGGGACACAAACAGATGGCTACGAACTTCTCATCAACGGCATGTCTTCGCCGCCAGAGTTCATCACAAAGGACGGCTTCAACTACAAGTTCAAGTGCCAGAGCCAGAGGATGGCGTTCTACCTGTGTACGTATTCAGCTTGCAAAAACATGGCGTACCTCAACAAGCACAATGGACTTCTGTTGAGTCGAGGAACACACGACCACAAATAGGAGCCTTTTAAAATGGTCGCAATGCTTAAAGATCTGAATACGTACAATAACTTGTTTATATTACGTCTTAAGCGGTATATAATAAATCATCTTTCAAGGCCTCGTATTTCATTTCCTTCAATTAAGTTAACACCTTTTATACAACTTTCCGATTTATTTGGCTTATCACAAAAGAACAAAGATACTTTCTATATAGATTTCCACTTTCTGAAATTCTAAACTGATTTAAACGTTATAAACAAAATTTTCTTCACATTCCCTTCTTATTCGGAGTCGTCCGAGTC
>JAIXOW010000132.1 GCA_027486615.1 Oxalobacteraceae bacterium
CGACAATAATGGGTCATTTCATTGAAATACCTGTAATTGCAATGGTCGCATTGTGCAGTTTCATGTTCCATTACATCTACTTGGTTACTGGATCAATCCGTGATACATGGAGGCTATACCAAACCAAGAAAAGATACCACAAGAAACTGAAAGAAAGCCGAATTGATCTCAGACAGTGGATCGAACAAGTCAAGCCAGAACCAAGTATGGCAAGAACAATGAAAGAAAGTGTCAAATCCTTCTTCAGACCAATTGGAAAACTGATGGGATCCAAAGAATATGACCCAACACGGGAACATAGTTATTTCCCACCAATTTATGAAATGGACGGGTTGATTAAACCAACAAATGGATATAAATTGGAAAGAAATACTGAAGATAGGAGAATTAACACCAAAGTGCGGAAGATTAAGAAAGAAAAAGCAAAAATCTCAGAAGTAATGGTCAAGCTCGTTGAGAAGAGACCATACATTGCAATCTTCATGGCAGATCATCGTAAAAGAATGGCACTTTATGACACAGGAGCTACTACCAGTACGATTGGACAGAAAACACTGGAAGAATACGAGAAAATCGTACCAGTGGCAAGACACTTTGACCATCACCTCAGTGTCTCAGGCATTGTACCTGGAGCCAAGACTGACGGTACTGAAGTAGTGTACCTTTCATTTTCATTCGACACTGGATACATCCTGAAGAATGTGCCCATGCTAGTCATACCAGAAGCAAAAGGTATCATCCTCGGATCAAACCTAGCAGTGGCATACCGATGGTCAAGTATATGGAAAGGAGACGAATTCTTCATAGATATGCATCAGAACGAGGGGCCTGTGAAAGCAGTCTTCCTCCCCGATTCATCAGCCAGTGCTGTGTCGGTTTCATGCATCAATCTACAACCAAAGGAGAAAGCATTCATCCCGTTACAAATACCAATCTTAGACGGGTTGACAGGAACTAACTTCCACACCAGTGATCTGCTGGCAACAGCAATTGATGAAGACGGAATCTTGAAAATAACTCCATCAGTCACGAAACTGAACAAAGAAACAATCATGGTTCAGGTCCAGAATACATCCGAACATCCATTTGCAATTACAGAGCCGATGGAGATTGCAAAAGTGGAGATCATCCAGGATTCAAATACATCAAAGTCAAACTCAAACTTAGTGGACATCACTCCAATAAGGCAAATAAAGCACAAATTTGACCAGATCACAGTTGTGGAAACTGAAGACTGCTTTTGTAAAATTGTCCAAAGTCCCACCGACCCTTCGCTGATCCAATTAGCTGATCGGTACGGACTCACTTCCACAGTATACAACCCTGTGGATGTTGAGGGAGGATTTTTACAAGAATATGCACCAGGAATTCATCTGCATTGCAGTTATAACAGCTCACACTATTCAAAACCTTGTTTAACACCCAGGGTAAATCTATTGATAGTCCCAGATGAAGATGGATCATACTCGAGCATCACACGAGATGACATGGATGATGCAAAACAAGAGCTAGAATGCATCATGAAGAAAGGAGCTGAAGATCCCAATGAACCACAAAAATATTTCTTTCCAAACCCTCTTTTGAATCTCTCATTGGAAACTATGGAAATAATGGTTCTCCTTCATGAAGTTTTCAACTACAAGTTCCTACAGCTAGGTGGTAACACTCATCCAGAATGTGTCCACATTGCAGCCCAATCATTCCCAGGTGAAGTTCTAGCCGGAACCATGGAGACAAGACTCCATATTCAGACATGTTCAGACACCACGCCACCTGAGTTACAACATCGTGACAAAGGAACCCCAATCTTCAAGACCAAAATCAACCAAGGAGTGGTTAGCATTTTCAGACTGGGGATTGTCCTGAACTGCATCGTCTATTTCTCACCAACAAGGGCTTACAATGAACAACAAATCCAAACACAGCTCAAACAAACACTCTACATCACAATGAGTGAGTTACGAACACTTCGCGTGCCAACCAATTTCAGAATCACCATGGATGTTGGAGACTCCCGTCTAGCAGGTGATTTTGATAACTGTGAGTACCATTGGAGGAAAGCAATCATCAACACATTCCCCATGATTAAGCCATTTATGAAACCCAACTCCAGGTGTGATGTTTTGGTTCAAAACTTTGAAACAGAACAGATGCCCGACATAAACGGCCAGAAACAGGCAGAATCAAAAGTGGACTCCAACTCAGTGATTGAGCTATTCAAAGGAGATGTATCCGAATTGACTAACCCAGGACGGATTCCAAGGAAACAAAAGTTCAGCCAACTCAGGGCGATCATTTCAAACATGACTGCAGTGGATGAAACTGAATTCGACACACCAGTCGATCCCCTTGGACTAGTTGATGAGGAAGCTTTGGATTTATTCATGAACACACACCCAGGTTGTGAATACGATATGTCAGAAGAAGAGATGGAAGGGATAAAAGAGGAAGTTGAAATTGACAAATCAGGAAGACCTCCTCCTATTCCACTTGCCATCCCTAAGGATCCTCCAATTGGAATTCCAGACACATTCAAACCAGGAGAGTGGAGAGATTACATCAACCCAACAACTCTTCCAATATCATCGGAAGCTCAAAAGAAATTCGCAGATATGATGGACGAACATGTGAACTTGCTTTCATGCAACAACAATGATTGCAGGCCTCTCATTTTCGATGGCAAACCAGCAGTAGTGGACATACAACTTACCACTGACAAGCCAATCCACACCAAGCCATACCCGATGAATCC
>JAIXOW010000243.1 GCA_027486615.1 Oxalobacteraceae bacterium
CGCTCCAACACAATATGCCAAGTTAGCACAACGCTTTATCACTTGGATGACTAGTCACACGCCAGCAGGCATTTTATTTGACATCGATACTGCCTTACGACCCGATGGCGCAAGTGGCTTATTGGTTTCCTCGATTACCGCATTCGAGAAATACCAACAACAATCTGCTTGGTTATGGGAACACCAAGCTTTAACGCGTGCGCGTTTTTGTGCAGGCGATCAATCGTTAGCAGAAAGATTCAATGCGCTACGTGAAAAAGTTTTACGTCTAGATCGTGATGCAGCAACAGTAAAAAAAGAAATCGTATCAATGCGACAAAAAATACATGACGCACATCCAAATCGTTCTGCATTATTTGATCTAAAGCATGATGCAGGCGGCATGATAGATATTGAGTTTATTGTCCAATATCTGGTGTTGCAATATTCCTCTACTACGCCAGCTTTGACTAACAATGTGGGTAATATCGCCCTGTTATTAATGGCAGCTGAACATAATTTAATCTCGTCAAAACAAGCGCATGCAGTTGCCGATGCCTATCGTTTATTTAGAAAAAAACAGCATCAGATACGACTGCGTGGTGAAGATAAAGCACGGTCTAATCCAGAAATTTCTCTAGCGCAATCTGAGGCCGTCATTCAACTATGGACATGTGTTTTTCCAACAACAACATGATCTTTTTCTTCATTTTTATTTTAGCTTTACTCTATTTTAATAATAAAGTTGATGGCATTTAATTTTATGGATGAATTATCTTGTATTGCAACCGCATTAGCATCCTTCAATTTTTTCTCTCAAGGTATATAACATGATTAAATTTTTATTCCCTCTTATTCTCACTTGTATGATGCTAGGACTAGCAGGCTGTGCAACCGAAAAATCAGTCACATTAACTCCCGCCAAAGTGGAATCTGCAGGTACAAGTTATAGCGGTAAAAAATATCAACTTGCAGTTGGCAAATTTGATAACCGATCTGGTTTTTTACGTGGCATTTTTTCAGATGGTATAGATAGGCTAGGCTCACAATCAAAAACTATACTCGTCTCTCATCTACAGCAATCAAATCGCTTTATTATTTTAGACCGCGAGAATCTCACCGAAATCAAAGAAGAAGCAAAACTCAGTGGTCGCACTCAGCAACTCAAAGGTGCTGCATATGTAATCACTGGTGATGTCACTGAATTCGGCCGTAAAGAAACAGGTGATCAACAATTATTTGGCATACTCGGTCGAGGAAAAATACAAGTCGCATATTCCAAAGTAAGTTTGAATGTGGTTGATACAGTTACTTCGGAAGTGATTTTTTCTGTACAAGGCGCGGGCGAATATGCTTTATCAAATCGTGAAATTATAGGTTTCGGTGGTACCTCAGGCTATGACTCCACCTTGAACGGCAAAGTACTCGACCTCGCAATTCGTGAAGCAGTTAATCGCTTGGTGGATGGGTTAGAACAAGGTACTTGGAAACCTATGAAAGCAAATAATGAATAATACAAATTCTTCGCGATCTCGGTTTTACTTAGTCTTCATAGCGCTGAGTTTATTCATGACAGCCTGCGCTAATCAAAATAGACAACTGTATCACTGGGGTAGTTACGAAAACATGGTCTATGTAAGCTATTACGAACCCGGCAAGCAATCCAGCGATAGTCAAATTATTGAAATGGAAAAAGACCTAGAAAAAGCGCGTGCAGCAAATAAAACGCTACCTCCTGGTAATTATGCTCATCTTGGTTATTTATATTTTCAAACTGGTCAATTAGATAAAGCTCTCGCTGCTTTTCAAACTGAAAAAACTATCTTTCCAGAATCAACTATCTATATGGATAGGCTGATTGCACAAATCAAAAAATAAATGAGCTTAAATATGACTTCAACTATCACAAGATCTTTGCTCTTATTTCTTATCACGCTACTAGTTGGTTGTGCAGCCAGCAAGGGACCTGATAACACAGCCTTAAGACAAAGCAAACCTCGATCCATTGTTGTACTACCTCCACTAAATAACTCACCTGATGTCAGAGCAAGTTATAGCTTTATGTCTACCGTAACGTTTCCTCTATCTGAGTTAGGCTACTATGTTTTTCCAGTGGCTTTAGTGGATCAAACCTTTAAAGAAAATGGCTTACCTGATCCTGGAGAAATGCACCAAGTCCCACTAAAAAAACTCGCTGAAATTTTTGGTGCAGATGCGGCTCTATATATCACTGTAGATAGATATGGCGCTGAATATCAGCTCCTCAATAGCTCTATTATTGTTGCCGCAAGAGCCAAGCTAATCGATACACGTAGCGGCGACTTACTATGGGAAGGGCAAGCTAGTGCTTCCAGTTCCGAATCGAATGGTGGTAATTCTGGCGGCCTGTTAGATATGCTTATTGTCAGCTTGATTCAACAGGTGATTAATAGTGCTGGCAATCAGGGACATGCAGTCGCTCGTATGACGAGTGCGAGATTACTGACATTAAAACCAGGAGGTCTATTGTATGGGCCGCGATCACCCTTATATGGAACAGATTAATCCTGTAGGATAAAACTAAGGATGAAATAAAAAACCCTGCAAAATTTGCAGGGTTTTTTTATAGACTGATGATGATTTATTTTGCAGCCATCAGTGCCATCGTGGTATCAAGCATGCGATTTGAGAAACCCCACTCATTGTCATACCAAGATGAAACTTTAACTAAACGTCCTGAGACCTTAGTGAGGGTTGCATCGAAATTACTAGAAGCTGGATTGTGATTAAAATCTACTGACACTAAGGGTTCAGTGTTGTAAGTCAAAATACCTTTCAATGGGCCCGTATCCGCAGCAGCCTTCATAAGAGCATTGATTTCATCCACAGTGGTATCACGTGCAGCGATAAAAGAAAGATCCACAATAGAGACATTAATGGTTGGCACACGAATCGCATAACCGTCTAATTTACCATCCAATTCAGGCAGCACTAAACCCACTGCAAGAGCTGCACCAGTTTTTGTAGGAATCATAGATTGTGTAGCAGAACGTGCGCGACGTAAATCTTCATGTATTACATCAGTTAATACTTGATCATTTGTATAAGCATGCACTGTCGTCATCAATCCATTGAGCAAACCAATTTTATCGTTCAATGGTTTAACTAAAGGTGCTAAACAGTTAGTGGTGCAAGAAGCATTTGAGATGACTGTATGAGATGATTTCAAGATACTTTGGTTAACACCAAATACAACGGTTGCATCCACATCCTTGCCGCCCGGTGCAGAAATGATGACTTTCTTTGCGCCACTCTTGATATGTGCAGAAGCTTTTTCTTTGGTAGTGAAAAATCCTGTACATTCCAATACAACGTCTACACCTAACTCACCCCAAGGTATGTCAGCCGGATTACGCTGTGCAAAAACACGAATTTTGTCACCGTTGACAATCATATTGTCGCCTTCGACCACAACTGTACCAGGGAATTTTCCATGGGCTGTGTCATAGCGCGTTAAATGCGCATTCGATTCTGCATTACCTAAATCATTGATGGCGACGATTTGGATATCATTCTTTTTACCACTTTCATAATGCGCACGTAGTATGTTGCGACCTATGCGGCCATAGCCATTAATTGCAACTTTGATGGTCATGTGTATCTCCTAAATCTAAATATAATGATAAATAATTTTTATTTATTCGTGTTGGGCTTATCAGTGGATAACTGATTTAGCTGCAGCTACAACCTTCTCGGTTGTAAATCCAAAATGTTTGAATAAGGCGCCAGCCGGTGCTGATTCTCCGAATGTGTCGATGCCTATAACTGCGCCATCTAAACCTACATACTTAAACCAAAAATCTGACACACCTGCTTCAATTGCTACACGCGGTATATTTTTCAGTAACACGCTATCTTTATAAGCTTGATCCTGACGATTAAACACATCGGTACAAGGCATAGAGACCACGCGTGCAGCGATACCTTCATCTAATAGCAACTGCGCTGATTTCATCGCTAGTTCAATCTCAGAGCCAGTTGCGATCAGAATGACGCGTGGTTTCTCAACATCTTTCAATACATAAGCACCACGACGAATATTCTCTACCTGTGAAGTTGAACGTTCCATATACGGTAAATTTTGACGCGAGAATATCAATGTAGAAGGACCATCATGTCTACGCACTGCCTGTTCCCAAGCAATCGCTGATTCCACTGTATCGCAAGGGCGCCAGTTGTCTAAGTGAGGAATCAAACGCATACTAGAAATATGTTCAACGGACTGATGCGTAGGACCATCTTCACCTAAACCGATAGAGTCATGTGTGAATACAAAGAGTGAGCGTATCTTCATCAACGCTGCCATGCGCAAGGCATTGCGGCTGTAATCTGAGAAAGTAAGAAAGGTTGCGCCGCATGGAATAAAACCGCCGTGCAATGCAACACCATTCATGATGGCACTCATACCAAACTCACGCACACCATAATTAATATGGTTACCCGCATGGTCAGCACGCACTGCTACACATTCTTTCCAATTAGTGAGATTCGAACCTGTTAAATCAGCTGAACCACCCAAAAATTCTGGCAAGATCGGTGCAATCGCTTGTATAGCATTTTGACTTGCCTTACGCGTTGCTATGGTTTCTTTCTTTTCCATACATAGATCTATGTATGCTGCGATAGTTTTATCAAACTGAGCCGGTAATTCACCCTGCATACGACGCACTAACTCTGCCGCTTCAGTTGGATATTTGCTTTGATAACTTTGAAACACCGTATTCCATGCAGACTGTATTTGTGCGCCATGTTCGCGTGCATCCCAATCTTTATAAACATCAGCAGGAATTTCAAATGGTGCATAAGGCCAGTTGATTGCTGCACGTGTTGCTGTAATTTCAGTCTCACCCAAAGCAGCGCCATGTACTTTGTCACTACCCTGCATGTTAGGTGAGCCTTTACCAATCACTGTCTTACAGCAAATCAAAGTCGGTCTATCTGCTTTTTTGGCGGCAGTAATGGCTGCATCAAGTGCTTCGACATTATGTCCATCCACATTCGGAATCACATTCCATCCGTAAGCAGCAAAACGCTGTGGTGTGTCGTCTTGGAACCAACCCTCTACGTTGCCATCAATGGAAATGCCATTGTCATCGTATAGCGCAATCAATTTAGATAAACGTAAAGTACCTGCTAGTGAACAGGCTTCATGACTGATACCTTCCATCAAACAACCATCACCGAGGAAGACATAGGTGTGATGATTAATGATGTCAAAACCAGGTTTATTAAAATGGGCTGCTAACAATGACTCAGCCAATGCCATGCCTACTGCATTAGTGATGCCTTGACCTAGAGGTCCTGTGGTGGTTTCTACACCCGGTGTGATATCGACTTCAGGATGACCCGGTGTCTTGGAATGCAGTTGACGAAAATTCTTAATGTCATCCATCGATAATGCATACCCAGTCAAATGCAATAGGGCATACAGCAGCATAGAGCCGTGACCGTTAGAGAGTACAAATCTATCTCTATCTATCCATTTTGGGTCTGCAGGGTTATGACGTAAATGCCTATCCCATAGAGCAACCGCAATTTCAGCCATACCCATAGGCATGCCGGGATGACCGGAATTTGCTTTTTGCACTGCATCCATAGCAAGAGCTCGAATAGCGTTAGCCATATTAGTGGTATGGGAAGCAGTAGGGGTCATGTTAGCAAGATAGAAAATAAAAGAAAGAAATTCAGCTAACTCATGCAATTAAGAATGAGTCTTTATGAGCCGAAGGAAGGGCGGAATTTTACCAGATAGGAAGGCGCTATTTACGATCAATACGCCTCTGTTATGTTTTATTTTATGGTTAATTTTTAAACAAAGACTTAAATTTTAATGGCGCATCTGGAGGCGCTCAGTTATGGTTACTCATATCAGCTTGATTATGGTGTTTGATCTCGACTAAGCAGACTAATCTATCAATTTATTTTTTTTGACCTTTTTAAAAGCCCTTCATGCCGCGTTTTTATTGCCCAGAGCCGCTAGAAATTGGCTTGCAACTCAAGCTACCTGAGTCCATTACCAGACATATTCAGGTGCTTAGGCTGACAGTATCCGACAGTATTACCCTCTTCAATGGTCAGGGTGGAGAATTCAGCGCTTCCTTAATTGATATAACGAAGAATCTGGCGGTAGTGGAAATCAAAGCCTTCTTTGCTCGTGAATCTGAGCTAAAGCATAGTCTGACTTTAGCGCAGGGGCTTCCTGAAGCAAATAAGATGGACTGGATCATAGAAAAAGCAGTGGAATTAGGAGCCACTGCTTTCATACCTCTGGCGGCAAGCCGCTCTGTCGTCAAGCTGAGTACAGACAGAGCCGAAAAAAAGATGCGACATTGGCAAGGCATTATGGCCGCCGCTGCAGAACAATGTGGACGCAACCGATTGCCTCATCTGGCCGAGCCTGTGAATTTTACGCAATGGGTGGCGCAGACTGACCTGCATAAACGCTTACTGCTCTCTCCACGCGCTACAGTTTCCCTGTCTGAATGGGTCAGGCATCAGCCCGCCCAAGCACTCACGATTATGGTGGGTCCTGAAGGTGGCTTTAGTCCAGCCGAAGAAGAGCTCGCACTACAGCGCGGTGCCGTCTGCGTCTCTATGGGTCCACGTGTTTTGCGTACCGAAACAGCTGGCTTGGCTGCACTCGCTGCAATTCAGTCACTTTGGGGTGAGATGTAAGACTCAGCTTGTCCCTTTTTGCAGAGGAAAACCGAGCGAAAACCTCTATAATCGAGGGCTTTCCAATAGTGCTCACAACTCACCACTCCATGCAGGTATTTCGCAGTCTTCCCCATGCCGAAGCACGTCGCCCTTGTGCGCTAACGATAGGCAATTTTGATGGTGTGCATCAAGGACACAGAACCTTGCTGACCCATCTGACGCAGGCTGCGAAACGTTTGCATCTGGAGGCGGCTGTGATGACGTTTGAGCCGCATCCGCGTGAATTTTTTGCCAAGCTTAGTGGTGATGAAAGCCGTGCACCTACGCGTATCGCTAACTTGCGAGATAAATTGCAATCAC
Source organism: Oxalobacteraceae bacterium (assembly GCA_027486615.1). Lineage (GTDB taxonomy): Bacteria > Pseudomonadota > Gammaproteobacteria > Burkholderiales > Burkholderiaceae_D > Pernthalerella. Next base: position 7,036 of record JAIXOW010000243.1, read on the forward strand.
TCGCTGAAGCCGGCATCGATAGAGTGATTGTTGAACATTTCAACGCGCGCTTTGCTGCACTGTCCCCCGCATCTTTTATTCAAGATATTTTGGTTGAAGGATTGCAGGTTAAATGGCTGATCGTTGGCGATGACTTTCGTTTTGGCGCAAAACGAGCAGGAGATTTTGCTCTCTTAGTTGAAGCGGGTAAGCGTTTTGGCTTTGAAGTGAGTTCACTAGATAGCGTACAACATGAAAATCAACGTATCTCTTCTTCTGCCATACGTACTGCGTTACAGAATAGTGATTTCGAACAAGCGCGCGATTTATTAGGACATCCTTATTCCATCTCTGGCCGTGTATTGCATGGTCAAAAACTCGGTCGCACTCTAGGCTTTCCAACATTGAACTTACGTATTGCGCATAAGCGGCCAGCACTCTCTGGAATTTTTATCGTTCAAGTTCATGGATTGAGTTCAGCGCCTTTACCTGCTGTAGCAAGTTTAGGTGTACGACCTACAGTAGAAGATAATGGACGCGTACTACTTGAAGTACATCTATTTGATTACAACGCACAATGCTATGGAAAACTCATATATGTAGAGTTTTTACATAAACTACGTGATGAAGAAAAATATGATGACTTAACAAAATTAACCGTTGCTATCGCAGCAGATGCTAAAGCAGCACGTGATTTTTTTCAGCACCGGAATGAAATAAATCACTCCCTATCTCTTTCGTCTTAATTAATTTCAACGTTAAGATTTTTTTCACCGACAGCCTTACTTCATCAAGCTCATGTCAGATAAAAAAGTAGCCAAACAATCCGATAATAAATATCCCGTGAATATGACGGAGACGCCATTTCCTATGCGTGGTGATTTAGCTAAACGCGAACCCCTATGGGTAGCGCAATGGCAGCAGAAAAATATCTATAAGCGGCTGCGCTCAGCTTCAGTTGGCAGACCAAAATTTATTTTGCATGATGGTCCTCCTTATGCGAATGGCGATATTCATATTGGCCATGCAGTCAATAAAATATTAAAAGACATGATAGTCAAAACCAGACAGCTAGATGGTTTTGATGCGCAATATGTACCTGGCTGGGATTGCCATGGCATGCCGATTGAAATTCAAATCGAAAAACAATACGGTAAAAATTTACCTACAGCAGAGGTATTAGCAAAATCACGTGCTTATGCAAGTGAGCAAGTAGAACGTCAGAAAAAAGATTTCATACGACTTGGTGTATTGGGTGATTGGGATAATCCTTATCTCACCATGAACTATCGTAATGAAGCAGATGAAATTCGTGCCCTAGGCAGCATACTTGATAAAGGTTTTGTTTATCGCGGACTCAAACCTGTGAATTGGTGCTTTGACTGTGGCTCTGCTTTGGCTGAAGCTGAAGTGGAATATCAAGATAAACGTGATCCCGCGATTGACGTTGGCTTTCCTTTTGCAGAACATGATCGCATTGCTAAAGCATTTGGTTTATCTGCTTTGCCTGTACAAAAAGGTTACATCATCATATGGACCACCACACCATGGACCATACCTTCAAATCAAGCATTAAATATTCATCCTGAATTCACTTATGCATTGGTTGAAACAGTGCGTAATGATGAAACGGTTTTACTCATACTCGCTGAAGATTTAGTTGAAGCTTGTCTGAAACGTTATGGTTTAGAAGGCAAAACTATTGCCACCTGCACTGGAGCAGCATTAGCGATGATACAGTTTAATCATCCTCTCTCCACTGCTGATGCAGGCTATCAAAGACTCTCCCCAGTTTATCCGGGTGAATACGTCACACTAGATACTGGTACAGGTATAGTGCATTCCGCACCTGCTTATGGCATAGAAGATTACGCTTCTTGCAAAGCGCAAGGCATGACTGATGATCAGATTCTCAGCCCTGTGATGGGTGATGGCCACTTTGCATCAACCTTACCTTTGTTTGGCGGCATGACGATTTGGGAAGCCTCTAAACCAATTTGTACTGCCTTAGAAAATGCAGGGACACTATTCAAGCTTGTGATGTTTGATCACAGTTACATGCATTGCTGGCGCCATAAAACACCGATTATTTATCGCGCTACCTCGCAATGGTTTGCTAGCATGGATCGCACACCTAAAAATGGCGGTGCTAATTTACGATCAACTGCATTGCAAGCTATCGATGCAACACAGTTTTATCCTAACTGGGGTAAAGCTCGACTACACGGCATGATTGCAAATCGTCCTGACTGGACTTTATCGCGTCAACGTCAATGGGGTGTACCTATGGCTTTCTTTGTAAATAAAGAAACCGGCGACCTGCATCCAGACACACCCGCTTTGTTAGAGAAAGTAGCTCAGCTAATTGAAAAATCAGGCATAGAAGCTTGGCATACTTTAGACATTAACAGCTTCTTAGGCACCGATGCTGCACATTATGAAAAGAACAAAGACACACTTGATGTCTGGTTTGATTCAGGTACCACGCATCAAACAGTCTTGCGTGGCTCGCATGCTGCTGAGTCTCACTTTCCCGCTGATCTTTATTTAGAAGGTTCTGATCAACATAGAGGCTGGTTCCATTCTTCGCTACTGACATCGTCTATGTTAAATGGATGCGCGCCATACAAAGCTTTGCTCACACATGGCTTTGTAGTGGATGGTGAAGGCAAGAAAATGTCTAAGTCCAAAGGCAATGTCGTCGCACCACAAAAAGTCTCTGACACACTCGGTGCTGAGATATTGCGTTTATGGGTAGCCTCAACTGACTATTCTGGTGAACTATCCATTTCAGATGAAATTCTTAAACGCGTTGTAGAGAGCTATCGCCGCATTCGTAATACCTTGCGCTTCTTGTTAGCTAATACTTCCGACTTTAATCCTGTGACCGACGCGGTTCCTGTGAATGAATTATTAGAAATCGATCGTTATGCGATTGCGCGTATGACGCAATTACAAGCAGAGATACATCAGCATTTTCAAGATTATGAATTTCATCCTGTCGTCGCTAAACTTCAAATGTACTGCTCGGAAGATTTAGGTGGCTTTTATCTCGACATACTGAAAGATCGTTTATATACCAGTGGTGTCACCTCTGCTGCTCGTCGTTCTGCCCAAACAGCAATATGGCACATTACACAATCTCTCTTACCTTTGATGGCACCTATACTTTCTTTTACCGCAGAAGAGGCATGGACTGTGTTTGCGGATGAAAAAACTTACCAAGCATCACAAGAAACGATTTTTACGCAATTGTTTTATGACTTGCCAAAAATTGATCAAGCTTCCGATTTATTAGAAAAATATACGGCAATAAAAACTATACGTAATGATGTATTGAAGCAGTTAGAAGAATTGCGTGTGTCTGGTGCGATTGGTTCGTCTTTACAAGCTGAAGTAGAAATTCGTGCTTCAGGTGATGCGTATCACTTGCTACAAAGTTTAGGCGATGATTTGAAGTTTGTATTAATTACCTCGGCCGCCACATTAATTCAGGCTGATAACGCTGATACTGTAAGCATACAAGTACAAGCTTCTGCGTATAAAAAATGTGAACGTTGCTGGCACTATCGCGCTGACGTAGATTCACATACTGAACATGTCGGTCTTTGTGGCCGCTGTGTTGCTAACTTATTTGGATCTGGCGAAAAACGCCGAGCGGCCTAACGCTGTTTAACATTTTTATTTCTTTGGAATGATGATGGGTAAAAAGAATAGTGGCGATAATAGTCTTAACGAAAACTCACCACGACTGATGATGTGGTTGGGAATCGCTGCCATCATCATGCTACTGGACCAACTGACTAAAATTACTTTCGAAAGAGTATTGGCATTTGAATCTACTAAATTCATCAATGCTTATTTCAATCTAGTCATGGTGTATAACAAAGGGGCTGCGTTTAGTTTCTTAGCTGATCAACCTGGATGGCAGCGTTATTTCTTTTCTGTGGTTTCTATTGCAGCTTCTGTTTTTATCATCTGGCTCTTACGACGTCATGCTGAGCAAAAATTATTTTGTTGGTCTTTAACCCTCATCCTAGGTGGAGCAGTCGGAAATTTAATAGACCGACTCGCCTATGGCCATGTGATTGATTTTATCGACCTACACATCAATAACTGGCACTGGCCTGCTTTTAATGTTGCCGATAGCGCCATTACTGTCGGTGCCATATTATTTGTGGTGGATGAATTGCGCAGAGTAAAGCGTTAAACCAGATTAGGCGTTTATATGTCATTAACCGGTAAGCACATCGTCTTAGGTCTCACAGGTGGCGTCGCTTGTTATAAAGCCGCGGAGTTAGCACGCGCGCTGATTAAAGCCGGTGCTTCAGTACAAGTTGTGATGACTGAAGCAGCACGTCATTTCATTACACCTGTGACAATGCAGGCATTAACTGGTAAGCCAGTGTTTACCGATCAGTGGGATAGCCGTATCAGTAATAACATGGCGCATATTGATCTCACACGACATGCTGATGCGATTTTAATTGCTCCCTGCTCTGCCGATTTTATGCGCAAACTCGTTCATGGTGCAGCTGATGATTTACTCTCTACGCTCTGTCTTGCACGCCCTAGCACTGTGCCTTTGTTAGTAGCACCAGCTATGAATGTAGAAATGTGGCAAAACCCTGCAACGCAACGCAATGTAGACCAACTTAAGCAAGATGGTGTGAGCTTATGTGGTCCGGCTGCGGGTGAACAAGCATGTGGTGAAACTGGCTTAGGCCGTATGCTAGAGCCTGAACAACTACTGGAAATGCTGCTTGCATTTTTTCAGCCTAAATTATTTCAAGCTAAAAAAGTTTTGATTACTGCAGGCCCTACCTTTGAACCTATCGATCCTGTTCGAGGTATCACGAATCTCTCGTCTGGAAAAATGGGGTATGCCTTAGCACGCGCAGCACATGCAGCTGGAGCTGAAGTGACTTTAGTGAGTGGCCCCACTGCTCTACCCGCACCCTTTGGCATCAAGATGGTATCAGTCATCACTGCACGCGATATGCATGACGCAGTGATGGTGCATATCGCACATCAAGATATTTTCATTGCAGTTGCTGCTGTTGCTGACTGGCGTGTGAGTGAAGTGAGTCAGCAAAAAATTAAAAAACAAAATGGGGCATCACCAGAACTTCAGTTTGAACAAAATCCCGATATCTTAGCGGCAGTAGCAGCGCTACCTAAACCACCATATTGCGTAGGATTCGCTGCAGAATCTGAGAATCTACTGGAATACGGTCGCACCAAACGCGAGAAAAAAGGCATACCACTTTTAGTGGGAAATATAGGCCCTCAAACTTTTGGCAAAGATGAGAATGAACTCGTGCTATTTGATGCGCAAGGTGATCATCCATTAGGACGCGCTGATAAAGACACGCTTGCTCAACAACTCATAGCTGAAATTGCACGCAGACTGTAGCGCTGTATTTTTTTAATCAACTTCCTGTTTAAAAAAGAAGAAGCATAAGATGAAAACTATAGACATTAAAATTCTTGACCCAAGAATGAAAGATCAATTACCTGCTTATGCAACTGCAGGTAGTGCTGGTTTAGATTTACGTGCATGTATCAACGAAGCCTTACATATACAACCTGGCACCACGCATCTTATTCCGACTGGTCTTGCAATTCATTTGGCTGATCCCGCTTATGCTGCAATGATTTTGCCGCGCAGTGGCTTGGGTCATAAACATGGAATCGTACTGGGTAATTTGGTTGGCTTGATTGATTCAGATTACCAAGGCGAATTAATGGTATCTACATGGAATCGCGGTAATACTGAATTTATACTCAACCCAATGGATAGATTGGCCCAACTAGTTATCGTGCCTGTATTACAAGTTGGATTTAATGTGGTAGATGAATTTGATTCCAGCTCACGTGGCGCCGGTGGTTTTGGTAGCACTGGAAAAAAATAAAAGCCATGATCCTAAGCGAAGGATCTGCTATGCATAGCTTTTCAACAGCAACGCAAAACATCATCGCTTCAAAAGAAATTAACCCACAGCGTTCTTTTTGTACGCATCTATCGCATCACATAAGAATAATTTTTCTTGGGGTTTTTTGCAGCCTTTTACAGGCTTGTTCTAGCAGCATGCTGCAGCTTGAGCGTCATACCTCTAACAATCAAGAAGATGAATTAGTTCGCTACGTTGCCAATCAAGAAAAACTCTATCGTATCGCTGCTCCTCTGCTTGTGAAAAATGCGCCCCTATGTAAATCCGCTACACGAAATATCATGGGGTTTACAGCAAAAAATCAATATTCCTATTCTTCTGAACTTGCTTCGACCGCAAACAAACTTTTTAAATTAACTGATCACTTACAAGTGGTGAGTATTTTAGAAGGTAGCGGTGCTGAGCGTGCTGGCATTAAGCGTGGTGATATTTTTTTAAAAGTACAAAATCAAACTATTCCAACTGGCATCAATACAGAAATAGAGACTGCAAGACTCTTAAGCACGCTAATGTCGCATAGCGTTAATTTACCCATTTCTATAGAACGTAATGGGCTAATTTATAGCTTCAATATCCCACTCACCTTAGCCTGTGCCTTTAACCTAGAACTTGGTAATAGTGATGTGATTCATGCTTTTAATGATGGACGACGCATACTTATTACGCGTGGCATGTTGGAAGCCTTCTCCTCTGATACAGACCTAGCTGCCATCATTGCCCGTGAAATAGCGCACAGTGCACTTAAACATACTGCCTCATTGCAGATGACCGCTAATGCAGCGCAAGCAATTGACGGATTAATTCCTGTATTGCGAAATAATGTAGGCGATGCAGCAATCAAAGATCAAAAAGTCATGCCTGCCAATCTCGATCAAGCTGCAGATCGTGTAGCAATTGCTATGTTAGTCAGAGCGGGATATGAAGCTGAACAACTCCCTCTCACACTACAAAAATTAGCTGCAATCAAGAATAATGAAAAATATACGGCAGCACATCCGCTTACTAGTGAACGACTAAGACTGATACAAGACATTATTGTGCAGATCAAACAAAAAACATCTGCTGGAAAGTCATCACCACCTTAATTCGAATTTACACTTACAAATATGCTGTGCTATTCGCATCTACAACATCCTTACATCGCAAGTATTGAAAATCAAGTAGAGACGTTTAGGGTAGCGACATCGTTTGCTTAATACGGCACTCAGAAATATAGATATAAAAAAACCCAGCGCACTTACACAGTGGCTGGGTTTTTTATAAGAAGAACAGCTTATTCGACTTCAGCTGCTTCTTGCGGTGGAGCTGCTGGCGGTGCATCACCTTCGCTAAACGCCAGTTTGATCTCGTCTTTATCGTCAATATCGACTGTCACACGACCGCCTGATACTAACTTACCAAACAAGAGTTCATCTGCTAAACCCTTACGTATCATGTCTTGTATCAGACGTGACATAGGACGGGCTCCCATGAGTGGATCAAAGCCTTTCTTAGCAAGGAATTTACGTAAATCCTCAGTGAAGACAGCTTCCACTTTTTTCTCATGTAGTTGCTCTTCAAGCTGCATGAGGAATTTATCCACCACACGCAGAATGATGTCTTCATCCAAGGCTTTAAAGCTAATAATGGCGTCAAGTCGGTTACGGAACTCCGGTGTGAACATGCGCTTGATGTCAGCCATTTCATCACCAGCTTGCTTAGATTCCGTGAAGCCCATAGAACGCTTTTGCAAACTTTCCGCACCAGCATTCGTGGTCATGACAATAATCACATTACGAAAATCAGCTTTGCGACCGTTGTTGTCTGTCAGCGTGCCATGATCCATCACTTGCAACAGAATATTGAAAATATCAGGATGCGCTTTTTCAATTTCATCCAACAACAATACCGCGTGCGGCTTCTTCGTAATGGCTTCTGTGAGCAAGCCACCTTGATCAAATCCTACATAACCTGGAGGCGCCCCAATTAAACGGCTGACTGCATGACGCTCCATGTATTCCGACATATCAAAGCGAATCAATTCTATGCCCATGATGAAGGACAGTTGTTTTGCAACCTCGGTCTTACCCACACCTGTTGGGCCAGAGAACAAGAAAGATCCAATTGGTTTATCAGTTTTACCTAAACCAGCACGTGCCATCTTGATTGCAGAGGCCAACGCTTCAATAGCTGGCTCTTGACCAAACACCACATTTTTCAAATCACGTTCTATGGTTTGTAACTTGCTGCGATCATCTTGAGAGATGGATTGCGGCGGAATACGCGCGATTTTAGAAATGATTTCTTCTATCTCTAACTTGCCTATAGTTTTCTTTTGCTTAGACTTAGGCAAGATGCGTTGTGCTGCACCAGCTTCGTCAATCACATCAATCGCTTTATCTGGCAAATGTCTGTCATTAATAAAACGTGCGGACAACTCAGCGGCTGATGTCAGTGCTGAAGCAGAATATTTCACACCATGATGTTCTTCAAATCGTGATTTCAAACCGCGCAGAATTTGTACAGTCTGTTCAACGCTAGGCTCATTGACATCAATTTTTTGGAATCTGCGTGAAAGCGCATGATCTTTTTCGAACACACCACGGAATTCATTAAAGGTTGTCGCACCTATACATTTCAGCTGACCGCTTGAAAGAGCAGGCTTCAATAAGTTTGATGCATCCAGTGTTCCACCGGAAGCTGATCCAGCACCAATAATGGTGTGTATCTCATCAATAAACAAAACACCATTTGGATTTTCTTTTAGCTGCTTTAAAACAGCTTTCAAACGCTGCTCAAAATCACCACGATATTTAGTACCTGCTAACAGCGCACCCATATCTAATGAATAGACCACTGCGTTTTGCAAAATTTCAGGTACATCGCCCTGCGTCACACGCCAAGCTAAGCCTTCAGCGATCGCTGTTTTACCCACACCAGCTTCACCAACTAACAAAGGATTATTTTTACGTCTACGGCATAAGGTTTGAATGACACGCTCAACTTCTGCTTCACGACCAATCAATGGATCAATCTTTCCTTCAGCAGCAAGCTTATTAAGATTTTGCGTAAACTGATCAAGTGCACTTTCTTTTTGTGGCACTTCTGTTTGTGCTTCCTCTGCACCATCTACTGCTTTTTGCGGTTCAGATTGATTATCTTTACGCACACCGTGAGAAATAAAATTCACGACATCTAAACGCGTCACACCTTGCTGATGCAGGTAATAAACAGCATGCGAATCTTTTTCGCCAAAAATAGCGACCAGTACATTTGCACCCGTCACTTCTTTTTTTCCATTTGAGGCTGACTGTACATGCATGATCGCTCGTTGGATCACACGCTGAAAGCCTAGTGTTGGTTGCGTATCGACTTCACTCGAACCAGGAACGGTCGGTGTGTTGTCGCTAATAAAATTAGTTAAGGTCTTACGAATATCATCGATATTCACAGCGCATGCGCGCATGACCTCAGCAGCAGAGGGATTATCAAGCAATGCTAATAGCAAATGCTCAACGGTAATGAACTCATGTCGTGCCTGTCGCGCTTCGACAAAAGCCATATGTAAACTAACTTCAAGTTCCTGGGCAATCATGCTTCCTCCATCACGCACTGCAAGGGGTGTCCTGCTTTTCTAGCGTGGGTTAATACAAGCTCTACTTTGGTACTGGCGATATCTTTAGGATAAACACCACATAACCCTCTTCCATCACGGTGCACTTTGAGCATGATGTGCGTCGCGGTCTCGCGGTCCTTATTGAAATACTCTTGAATAACGGCCACCACAAACTCCATAGGCGTGTAGTCGTCATTCAACAGTAAAACCTGGTACA